>JAHZES010000006.1:7679-14785 GCA_019421725.1 Clostridiales bacterium
GAGAAGAGATATCGCCGATGGTACCGGCATGAACCAGCCAGTCGCCGGTATTGAGCTGATTATTCATCTGATCGCTCGTTACAGTCAGAACGTCGGGATTGATGAGTCCTTTCAGGTACCAATCGCGGGCTTTCTGGCAGCTCTCCTTAAAGGTATCGGTTTCAAAATAGTTTTTAATGGTGCCGTCCTGGTTGACATAGATCATGTTCTCATAAAGAACATAGTTGCTGTCACTGTTAAAGAAGTAACCGCCCACCTGAGAGGTTCCGATCAACGGCAGGTACGGTTTCTGGTTGCCGTCCCAATTTGCCATAACAGTCTGGAATGCGGTCGTCAGTTCGTCCCATGTGGTCGGGACCTTGTCGATACCGTACTTCTTGAGCAGATCGGTACGAATCAGACCCTGATGGTCAAGCGCACTCTCCACCCAGAAGGCCGGGATCCCGTACTGTTTGCCGCCCACCTGGCCGGATTTGATGGCAAGCTCCGGGCAATTGGCAATGATATTCTCGCCGTATTTGGAGAAAATATCGGTCAGGTCGGCCAGCGCATTGCGGGAGGCATAGTTTGCAATGGTGACCCGATCGTTCATAACCGCGAACATATCAAAGTCGTCACCGGTGGAAAGCATCAGGTTGATCTTCTGATCCCACACGTCCCATGCAAAATACTTGAGCTCCAACTCGACACCGACACCGTCGGCGGCCAGTTTTTTGTTGACGGCCTCCACACCGCGGGAAAGCTCGGCAGGCTCGTTACCCGGCAGAATGTAGGTCAGTTTTGCGGTTTCGCTGCTGTCCGAAGCAGCGGAGGAAGCATCGTTTTTGGAAGCATCTCCGGTCGAGGAGGAAGCGGCGCCGCTGCATCCGGCAAAAAGAGCCGCTGTCAGCACACAGGCCAGGAACATGGAAAGGAATCTCTTCATTTTCTTCATTTCTTGTGTCTCCTTTTCAATAAAAATTTCATTTATTCCTGCGGCATGCCCGCACTGCAGTCAAAATGCGGGCAACCGCATCAATCAGTCCGTAATCGGACAGATTTGCAAAAAATATTCAACCCTTAACCGAACCGACTACAAGACCCTTGACATAATATTTCTGCAGGAACGGATACAGCAGAATAATCGGACCAACCGTGATGATAGCGGTTGCCATCTTCAGTGATTCGGTCGGCGGCGTTGCCGAGGTTGTCCCGCTCAGATACTGCAGATCCTTCAGCATGCTGATCTGCGACTTAAGCTGCAGGAGCAAATACTGAATCGGGTAGAGCGATTTTTCATCCACCAGCATGATCGCATTCCACCAGTCGTTCCAATAGGCAAGCCCGTAAAACAGTCCGACGGTCGCAAGCGCCGGAACGGTGAGCGGGAAATAGATCCGGAAGGCGATCACCGCATCGTTCGCTCCGTCGATCGTTGCGGATTCACGCAGCGAATCGGGCAGCGCGCTCATAAAGTTGCGCACAAGGAAAAGGTTAAATGTATTGAACATCAGGTTGGGAATCAGCAGCGCGAGCAGATTGTCACGCAGACCGAGACTGGTGCAGATCAAGTACCACGGCACAAGGCCGGAGCCGAATACCATCGGAATAAAGAAGTACATCCCGAGCACATTGCGGTAACGCACGTTTTTGTTAGCCAGCGTATAAGCAGCCAGCCCGGTAATCAGCACGGCCAGCAATGTTCCGACAACCGTAACAAAAATGGAAACCAGATACCCCTTTACTACGCTGGAGCCGCCGCGGAAGATCAGCTGATATGCATAAGTGGAAAACTTCTGCGGAAAAAAGCTGTATCCGTTGCGAAGGATCGACGCCTCATCCGTAAAGGAAACGACCAGCGTCAAAATCATGGGCAGCAGGCACATCAGTGAAAAAAGAGTAATAAAAAGGCCGATCAGCATATTGGCAACAGAAAATTTCTTATTCATCCTTTACCCTCCGCCTTTCTTAATACAGTGCGCCGTCCGGGTAAAAGCGGCGTGCAAGCCAGTTGGAGCCGTACACCATAACAAACCCGATGACCGATTGGAACAGACCGATCGCCGTGGATTGTGACATATCGCCAACCTGCCGCAAAGCGCGGAACACATAAGTATCAATGATATCCGTTGTGGCATACAGCGTTCCGTTGTCGCCTACCAGCGCATAAATCATTCCGAAATCTCCGTACATGATCTTGCCCAGCGAAAGCAGCGTCATAATAATAACCGTCGGCATGATCAGGGGCAGCGTAATGCGGAATATCCGCTGAAAACGGTTTGCACCGTCAATGGCGGCCGCCTCATAAAGCGAGGTATCTATTCCCGTAATGGAAGCCAAAAAGATAATCGCGTTCATGCCCGCACCCTTCCAGATTCGCATGACCACCAAAATTGTCGGCCACACACTGGCGTCGGTGTACCAGTTGACACCCTCCAGCCCGAGAGAGCGCAGCATCTGATTCACGATGCCGTATTCCGTGGAAAACAGGCTCAGCAGAATGTAGCTGACCATGACCCACGAAATATAGTTTGGAAAAAGCATGACAGACTGCGTTGTTTTCACAAACCATTTGCTGCGCAGCTCGTTGAGCAGCAGCGCCAGCAGCACTGACATGACCGTTCCGGTAATAATAAACAGGATGTTCAGATACAGCGTGTTAAATGTTACCCGAAACGCATTTTGTGAGTTAAAGAAAAACTCAAAATTTTTCAGTCCCACCCATTCGCCATGAAACAGGATCCCGAAAATGCTGCTGTTTTTGTAATTGTAGCGCTGAAACGCCAGCGCCATATACGGATAAGAAAGATAGCTGAAAATGAACACATAAAGGATAGCCGGCAGCGCAATTAAGTAGGAAAACTTGTTGCGCGCTACATCACGGAAAAAACCGCGCCTTTTCTTTCTCTCCGCCTTGAGAGATGTCGCCATTTCACTTTTCCCCTTTCGCTATTTTTTATTCCAAGGTTCTCTTCATACTCTGCCGCCATGCGCCGGAGCCTCGCCCGCCGTTTGGCCACCTGATTGATTACAACGTCATTATAAGCCTCCGCTTCCGTTTTGATAATCCGGAAGAAGTTTCAAAATGCTTTGAAAATTTGAAAATCGGGCTTCAAAAATTTGAACTGTTCTTCAAAAATGCGCAAAAACCGCTTTTTTATAATTTTAATCGCTTTGTTCTGTTAAATTGCAAAAGGGCTGCAGTACCGAAATCCCGTCCGGTACAACAACCCTTTTTCATATGCCGTGATCAATTTTTTTCAAAAAACGCCGGGCTGCAGTTCGGAAGAAAACGCGCCGCCTCCTCCGGCGACCCGGGTTCTTCGTAAAAATAACGCTGCACTGCAATGCTGACGCCTCCGTGTGCCACCATCAACACCGTTCGGCGTTCAAACCGTTCTGCAAGCTCATCCAGCAGCGAAAAAACCCGTCCGCAAAACTTATCCAGCGGCTCAATTCCGTCGGCGCCGCCGTCAAACCCCGGCAGCCACCAGCGCGCAAAAAGCGCACGGTCAAAAAACGCACCTTCAAAATTTCCAAAACCCCGCTCGGCGATCCTGACGTCCGGTTCTGCCTTCAGTCCCCTATCTTTGCAAATTACCTGCGCCGTCTGACGGGCGCGAAGCAGCGGCGAGGTGACCGCGAAATCTATCGGGATGTCATAAAGCTCGCTGCGCAGCGCTTCTGCCTGCTTTATTCCCTCCCGGTTGAGCGGAATATCTGTACTGCCTTGCAGCAGTCTCTTCTCGTTCCATTCGGTCTGTCCTATACGATCTCCCTCCGAAAGCCGGATCTCCACATGCCGTCATTACCTTCATCTGCTTTCCGTTTCGTGCAGCATTCCCACTCTGCACCGCACCCGGTTCCTCTGATTATATCACCTTACGCTGCCCGAATCAATTCACGGGCAGCATCCGTTCCTCCTTTCTGCCGCAACGTTCTGCGGGCTTTGAAAACACAGCAAAATCACTGCCGGTTCTTTTCTTCTTTTTTTGCGCATACGATTACAATAATGCAAATCGAAGCCGAATTGCGGAAGGACGCACATGATTCAAACAAAGAAACGGCAAAAAATCCGAACCCGGAGACTCAAAATCGCGGCCTGCTGTATTTTGCTGTGCGGCTGCATCGCGTTTGCGGTTCCGATCGGTTCCGCAGACTGGAGCCAAACGACCGTGCAGCCGGAAGCCGTTAACACCGAAGGCGTTATCAGCTGGGTGGACTTTACCGTTTCGTATGAGGCAATGGAACGCGCCATGAATTACGATATTGAAACACACGAAAGCCAAACGCCGATCGACTGGATCTCCGTCCTGGCATATCTCGGCGCAAAATACGGAGGAGATTTTTCCCGCTACCGCGCCAAAGACATGGACGCTCTCTGCACACGGCTGAAAAACGGAGAACGCATCAGCGAAATAACCGCCGATATTAAAAAATATTACGACTATTATTACGAAGCTTACTCGGCCGTGCTCGGCGAATACCTCGGCGTCTATTCCATCCGAACAGAGGACGAATCCGGCGACCCTGTGTGGAAGGAGAGCTATGGCCTTAAGGTTTTTTCTCCCATTGCCGAAGGCTTTTATTTTGACCATTACGACGACTTCTGCGCCAGCCGAAGTTACGGCTACAACCGCAAGCACTTCGGCCACGACCTAATGTGCTCGTTGGGAACCCCGATCACAGCGGTCGAATCCGGTGTGATTGAAGAGCTCGGCTGGAACCAGTACGGCGGATGGCGCGTCGGCATCCGCAGCTTTGACAAAAAACGCTATTACTATTATGCTCACATGCGCCGCAACCGGCCGTACCATCCAAACGTTCAGCTTGGGGCGGTCGTCAAAGCGGGAGACGTGATCGGTTACGTTGGGCGAACCGGCTACAGCACAGAAGAAAACACCAACAACATTACTTCAACTCACCTGCATTGGGGCGTCGAGCTGATTTTTGAGGAGTCGCAAAAGGACGCTTCCACACAGATCTGGATCGATCTTTATGAAATTACAAAGCTGCTGCAGAAGCACCGCTCTACTGTCTGGCGGGACGAGGAAAGCAAAGAATATTACCGAAAATATGATTACTGGGACGCCGGGCTGGTACCGCGGCTGCCCGGCGAAGGGATTGCCGGAAACGCCGTTTCCTGATCGCGTGCAGGTACATTCGGGCATGTATTTTGTAAATTTACCGGAAGGGGAGACTTTTTATGCGCAGCTCCGGAATCTTCAAAAAAGAAAAGCACTTCTTTTTCTGCGCGCTTCATCCGGGAAAAGGGGCCGCCGCCGTGCTGTGCTTTGCGGCGGCGGCAATCCTCATCGCGCTGACCGCAGTATTTTCGCTGCCTTACCGCACCGTCCGCACTGCTGCGGATCTTGCCTCCGCTCCGGCGGAGGAAGGCGTTCGGGTCCCTGTGCTGATGTATCACAGCCTGCTGAAGGACACCTCCCGCTCCGGTCAATACGTGATCCCCCCCACCTTATTTGCAAGCGATCTGGCATGGCTGAAAACACACGGCTACGAAACCGTTTTCATGCAGGATCTGATCGATTACGTCGACAAAGGGACCCCTCTGCCCGAAAAACCCGTTGTTATTACTTTTGACGACGGATACTACAACAATTATCTTTACGGCTTTCCCATCCTGCAGGAACAGAATATGAAAGCCGTCATTTCCATCATCGGGCTTTATACCGATAAATTTTCTGCCGTGGATGAAAACAATGCCTATTATTCGCACTGCACCTGGCCGCAGATCAATGAAATGCTGCGATCCGGTCTGGTGGAAATTCAAAATCACACCTATAACCTGCACACCTACAACAATGAACGCCACGGCTGTGCAAAAAAAGCGGGCGAGCCGCTTACATCCTACCACAGTCTGCTGTGCGAGGACGTTCTGAAACTGCAGAACCGGATCACCGAAATGACCGGTACGGTCCCCACCACGTTTACTTATCCGTTCGGCAGCTTCAGCGGCGAAACAAAGCAAATTATCGGCGAGCTCGGCTTTCGCGCAACGCTTTCCTGCGAAAGCGGCATCTCCCTGGTAACGCGCGACCCTGAAAGCCTATATTTGCTCAAGCGTTTTCTCCGCCCGGCGGGGAAAAGCTCCGAACAGTATTTCCGTTCTGTTTTTTCGGCAAAAAATTGACTTTCTGCGCCCGGTGTGGTACGCTCAGTAACACCGGGTGCGTTTTTGGTATCCGGAAGATTTTTCTGACTGTCACCGCCTGCGTTTGCGGGCGATAGAAAATGAGAGGATTTTTGGGGATGATACAAACAACAAAAGAACGTGTGCTGCAATTCTGGAGCTGGTTTGGCGCGGTGCGTCCGGAGCTGGAGCAGGCAATTTCCAGCGGCAAATACGACCTGGCAGGCGCGTTCTGCGGCAGTAAGCTCAAAGGGCTCGGCTTACCCTTTCTTTGTGAAGCCGGCGGTTCCGGCGGAAATTTTGCGTTGGCCATGTGCCCCTGCGGCAGCAAAACCGAGCAGTTTGTCTGCCGTTACTGGCGTCAGCTCGCACCTGAACTTGAAAACTGGAATTTTTTTGCCTTCCGGCAGCCCCGCACTCCCGCCGACTGCCAAAAGCTGCGTCTTGGCGGAACCGAGATCGACGCATCGCTTTTTACGTTTTACTGCGAGGCAAATGACGAACGGCAAAAATACGACATCACCGTTGTTTCTCCCATATTTTCCGGCCGGACAGACGCGGAAAAGCACGCCTTCGGCATGATGCTGCTTTACCTGTTTCTTGGCGAAGCTTTGACCGAAGTTTATATCGGCGACCTGATTTGCCGCGACACGCCTCCCAAAAACGCCGGGAGCTCAATGAGCTTTTCAGAGTTCTGCGCCATGCTGCAAAGCACCCCCGCGACCCGTGCATGGCCCTGGGTCAACGACCCCACTGCGCTCTGCTTTGGCTACCATCCCACTACCGGCTCTGAGGAAGGGCTGCGCGGCGACATTATCGGCGGGTTTACCCGCCATGTTCCGCTGCTGGGCGCACCGTTTGACGAAGCCGACGGTCTTCGCGCGTTCGGCGGCGTCTTCTGCTATTTTTATTACCCTGCGCAGCAGCATGACGCAGCGGAACGCAGCAACCTTGCGGCAAGGCTTGAGCAGCTGCT
>JAHZES010000006.1:14816-24805 GCA_019421725.1 Clostridiales bacterium
GAAACATACCGGCTCGGTTATTCGATCGGCAGCGCGTTTGGCTCGGAGTACAATTATCTTGATATGATTATTTTCGATGAACCGGTGTTCCGCGCCGTGTTTCAGGACACTGAGGCCGTGCTCGGCACGCCAATGTTTCTGGACTACTTTGGAGGGCATGGCATACAATAAATAATTTAATTTGAAGCGGGCAACATAACCACATTACTCAGCAAAGGCGGAATGTGGTTATGTCCGACTCGAAAAAACAGCAAACGCTTGGCGGGAATTTTGCACAGGATTCCTTTTTGCTCGACCGGGCGCTCCGGATCAACGAAAGCTTTGACCTTGTTACAAAGCCGGTCGTGGTCGGGGAACGAAAAGGAAAGTTTTACCTTATTGACGGTTTTGCCAAGGATGAGCTGCTGGAAAAGGTGATGCAGTTTCTGTTTTCCGTCAAACCGGAGGCGCTTGCACCGCTGAAAAGCGCGCAGGATTTCGCCGACCGGTTCATCCCCTATACCGAGACCGAAATTGTTCCTTTTGTCGGCGATGTGGTAACGCAGGTGCTGTCCGGCACGATCGCATTGATCCTGGACGGCTTTGCCGGCGCTGTAATGATCGATGCGCGCACATACCCCGCCCGTTCGGTGGGCGAACCGGACGACGACCGGGTGCTGCGCGGCGCCCACGACGGCTTTGTTGAAACACTGGTCATGAATACCGCCCTCATCCGAAGGCGTCTGCGTAACCCCGCACTGACAATGCGCTATGTGCGCGCGACGGACAGCTCCCGCGCGGATGTGGTGCTCTGCTATCTTTCCGGAACGGCGGACGAAAAAATGGTCGCGCAGCTGGTAAAAAAAATAGAATCCATTCGCGCCAGGACACTGACGATGGGACAGGAAAGCCTTGCTGAAACGCTGATCCCGCGGCAGTGGTTCAACCCGTTTCCGCGCATCCGGTACACCGAGCGACCCGACACGGCGGCCGCCTGCGTTGCAGAAGGAAAAATTATCATCATCACCGACAACTCTCCTTCCGCAATGATCCTTCCGGTCACGCTGTTCGATTTTGTACAGGACACAAACGATTTTTATTTTCCTCCCGCTGTCGGCAGCTACCTGCGCCTGCTGCGGATCGCCGTGTTTTTGCTGACGCTGTTTCTAACGCCGGTCTGGTTCCTGTTGGTGGAAAACCCGCAGTGGATCCCCGAATGGCTTGCATTTATCAAGGTGGAGGAACCGAACACCGTTCCCATCGTCGCGCAGCTGCTGATCATCGAATTCATGCTCGATGCGCTGAAGCTTGCCTCGCTGAACACGCCGAGCGCTCTCAGCACGTCGTTTTCTGTCGTCAGCGCCCTGATCCTGGGTGATTTTGCAATTCAGGCCGGATGGCTTGTACCGGAGGTCGTGCTGTATATGGCGTTCGTTGCAACCGGCAATTTTACGCAGCCCAGCTTTGAGCTTGGCTATGCATTCAAATTTTCGCGCATTGTCATGATCGTTCTGACGGCTATTGGGGGAGCGTGGGGATTCTCTGCCGCGGTCGTGCTGCTGGTCCTGACCATTGCCTTTACCCGCACCGTAACCGGCCGCAGCTACCTTGCTCCGTTAATTCCCTTCAACGCCGGCCGCTTTGCCAAAATCTTCTTTCGCGGCCCGATCAGCCGCAAAAACACCTGAAAGCATAAAACACCCGCCTGCTGTGCGTCAAGCTCCTGCAGGCGGGTGTGCTGTATTATTCTGTTGTGACCGTCATCACATTCTGAACGGAGTTCAGCCATCCGCTCAGGGCCTCGATCTCACTTTCCTGCGGCGCAAGCGGGCGGATGCTGCCGTCTTTCATCAGCGCATAGCTGCACCCCGGAAGGATCTGATCGATCTCCTGCATCCCGGCGATCTTTTTCTTCGAAGGAAATTCGTTTTTTGTGTCGATATGGTACAGCGTTCCGTCCGCCGTAAGATACCATCCTGTTCCGGGGAAAAGCCGAACCACATTGACCGGCTCCGCGGGCCACGGGTAATTCGCATCGGCGTCCCCATACGGGTAGTCCTTTTTTCGGACGCGCGTCAGGGAACCGTCCGCATGCAGCGCATAGACGATCATATCGTAGGACATCACCTGCACAATGTCCTGCCAGGAAGCCGCTTCGCTTCGTTCTTCTTCCGTTTGCAGCTGTTCGATCAGCTTTGTTTCCAACGTTCCGCCTTCTGTAAGAACATCCAGACGGCTATCGAACGGATCAAACGAAATCTGCATCGCACTGCTGTGCTCCGGTTCTTCCTCAAAGACTGGCCAGACGCTGCCGTCCTTTTTCAGATAAAAAGAACCGAATTCCTGTCCGCAAGCGAGCGCCTCCACATTTTCATGCTCTTCGGCTGCGACCTTCCCCCAATCCTTTTCGGAAATTTCGATTCCCGGGCCGGCCATAGGCGAAAATTCTGCTTTCAGCGCCGTCATGGAAGAATCTCCCCAAAGAACGAGCACCTCATAAGTGAGCGGCGCAACGCAGAAACTGACTGCTCCGTTCCTCTTCGTCAGCTCCTGCAGCGCTTCGGCATAATCGTTCAGCCCGTATTCGCCGATCAGTTTCCGTTCGATGAAATCCGGATTCCAGTGAAGGGTGCCGTTGGTATCAATGTAACCGTACTGTGAAATTGTCTGCCGCATATATTCCGGGTGAAAAGCAAGCTTTTGTGCAGAAACCGCCTGAGATGGCGTTGAAGACGGCGTGATTTGTGAGGAAGCAGCCGTCGAGGACGCCTCCTGTAAAGACGATGCCGGCGCGGAAGACACCGGCGCAGGTGAACACGAGGACAGCACCGCTGCTGTCAGGACACAAACGAGGGCCATGGAAAAGATCGACTTCATTTTTTTCACGCTCCTGTTTTTATCTGCTCGGAAACGATCCGAACCGTTGTCACCGGCCGTACCGCGGCATCGCACAGCCAATCGGTAAAGCGGGAAGACCCTGACATTTTTCAGGTTTACCGCCATTATTCTTTTTCTGCAGTATTCTCTTTGAATGCCAATATGTAGTCTTCTATATTAAATATTATATATATATATATAATTTGTCAAGTAATACAGAAAAAAAACAGCAACTTTGATACTCACTTTTCCCTCACCGGCGTAAAGCACTGCAGCTTTCTCCGAAGACTTTCTTTTCCCTTTTGCTATAAGCAAATTAGTTTTTTCGGCTTTGGATGCAATCACGAAAATGTTCTGTTCATTCGTGCAGTTCCAGCGGAAGCCCGTCCGGGTCGCGGAAAAAGGTAAATTTCACACCGGAAAACTCATCCACACACACCGGCTCAGTTTCAATGCCGCGAAGGTTAAGCTCCGCTGCGGCGGCCTCGCAGTTATCCACCCGAAACGCCAGATGGCGCAAGCCGAGCGCTTCCGGATCGGAAACGCGCGCAGGATGCCCCGGCGCAATAAAAATTTCAAGCTCCCCGTCGCCTACACGCAGATCAAGCTTGCAATCGCCGCGCGCAGGGCGTCTGTTCTCCCGCAAAATATTCAGTCCAAGCTTTTTCACATAAAAATCAATCGTCCGATCATAGTCCGATGCCCAGACGGCAGCGTGATGGAACTGCGGCAGCAGCGCCTGCACAGGCTTCTCAAAGGCCAGCCGCGGCGAACCGTCGGCAAGGCGAACCATACCGCAGGGCAAAAATCCGAATTTTTCCAGCGCGCGCTGCATCGGCAGATTGTCCCGGTGGGTATCTGTCCTCAGGCTCTGCATGCCAAACAGCCTTGCCGCCGCTTCGCACCGGGCAAACAATTCGCCGGCCAGTCCCTTTCCCTTATGCTCCCTCTCCGTTACCACACGATGCAGCACCGCATAGCTGCTGCCCTCGCAGCGCCACGCCCCGTCAATTTCCGCATAGCTCGGCTCGGGCAGAAAGCCCAGCGACGCATAGCAGACGACATGTCCCTGTTCCCGCAGCACGACCCCGATATCCTCTTTTATGTTTTCTTCATTCGGATAGCCGTTCTGCCATTGGTCAACGCCGTTTTCTGCAAACCAGCGCTGTGCTTGCACGACCATACGGAAAATCTCCGCCACATCCTGCGGCGCAGCTTTTTGAAATAACATATCGCGTCTTCTCCTTCTGCCTGAATTCTTTTCCAAGCCCTGTCTGTTATGCCCTGCACGCCGGAACACACGGGAAGCCCTGCGCTTTCCGGCATGCAAAAGCCGGTGCAGCCCGTTACAGGCCGCGCCGGCTTCCTTATAAATTGTATCCCGTTTACCGGTCAGCGCAATCAGTACGCCTTGCCCCAGTAGACCATGGTTTTGGCTTCCTTGCCGCAGCATACGCAGTGACCGTCAAGGTGCTCCTGTTCAAACGGCATGCAGCGGGAGGAAAGACCTGCCTCCTCCTTGATTTTTTCCTCGCAGGCAGCATCCCCGCACCACATGGCTTTAATGAAACCGGGCTTTTCCTCGGCAACCTGTTTCATTTCTTCAAACGAGGTGACCGCGTAGGTCATCTGCTCACGGCGAGCCAGCGCCTTTTCATACATACCGTCATGAACCGCCTTGAGCAGCTCCGGTACTCTGGTTTCCAGCTCGTCAAGCGAAACAAATACCTTTTCGCGGTTGTCGCGTCGAACGAGCACACACTGGTTTTTCTCAATATCCTTCGGGCCGATTTCCAAACGAAGCGGAACGCCCTTCATTTCATACTGGGCAAATTTCCAGCCGGGGCTTTGCTCGCTTTCGTCGGTTTTGGCGCGGCAGAACTTCTGCAGGCGCGCCAGCACCTCGCGAGACTTTTCGAGCACACCCTCTTTATGCATCGCAACCGGGATCACCATCACCTGAATCGGCGCCACTGCGGGCGGCAGAACAAGGCCGTTGTCGTCGCCATGGGTCATAATGATACCGCCGATAACGCGGGTAGACATTCCCCACGAGGTCTGGTGCGGATAGCTGAGCTTGTTTTCGCGGTCGGTAAACTGAATGCCGAACGCACGGGCAAAGCCGTCGCCGAAATAATGACTTGTGCCGGACTGCAGCGCTTTTCCGTCATGCATCAGCGCTTCAATGGTATAAGTCGCCTCGGCTCCCGCAAATTTTTCCTTGTCGGTCTTGCGTCCGCGGATCACCGGAATCGCCAGCTGCTGCTCACAGAAATCGGCATAAACATTAAGCATCTGCTCCGTTTCGGCGCGCGCTTCGTCAGCAGTCGCATGCATGGTATGTCCTTCCTGCCAATGGAATTCCACGCTGCGCAGGAAGGGCCGCGTCGTTTTTTCCCAACGGACGACCGAACACCACTGATTATAAAGCTTCGGCAGGTCGCGCCAGGAGTGGATCACCCGTGCATAATGGTCGCAAAACAGTGTTTCCGAAGTCGGGCGCACGCAGAGACGCTCGCTGAGCTTTTCTCCGCCTCCCATCGTGACCCAGGCAACCTCCGGCGCAAAGCCCTCCACGTGATCCTTTTCCTTCTGGAGCAGGCTTTCCGGAATAAACATCGGCATCGAAACATTTTCGTGGCCAAGCTCTTTAAACCTTTTGTCCAGAATGTCACGGATATTCTCCCAAATTGCGTAGCCGTACGGTTCAATCACCATACAGCCGCGCACACCGGAATAATCGCACAGCTCGGCCTTTTTGACAATGTCGGTATACCATTGCGCAAAATCCTGATCCATTGGCGTAATGGCTTCCACCAGCTTTTTTTGTTCTGCCATTATGAATTTCTTTCCTTTCGCGGACAAGCATAATCCCTCAAAGCTTACGTTTCAAGAGCGTCCTTTAATTCTTTTTCGCTTCTTTCTTCTCTTTTCCGGCTTCCTTTGCGGTCACCTTGTTGAGCACTACGATCACGGCATAAATCAGCACCATCACGATAAAGATGCCGACCAATCCGTAAAGCATCAACTTCAGCGCCTGCATCAGCGTTTCTTCATTTACCGTGCCAAGCGCGCTTTGAAACAAATCCTTTGCAAATCGCAGCATTTTCAGTTCCTTCCTTTCTTACGCTCCAAGCAGTCTGATCATATCCGGCACAAGCGCCAGAATAATTCCGCCCGCAATCACCGAGCCGATCTGCCCCGCAACATTTGCGCCGACGGCATGCATCAGCAAATGATTCTGGTTATCTTCCTTCAACGCCATTTTCTGAATCACACGAGCCGACATCGGGAACGCAGAGATTCCTGCGCCTCCGACCATCGGGTTAATTTTTTTACCCTTCGGCAGGAAAATGTTCAGCAGCTTTGCAAACATAACGCCGCCCATGGTATCGATCACAAATGCAACCAGTCCCAGCGCCATAATCAGCAGCGTTTCCCAACGCACAAACTGCTCCGCCTTCATGCTGGCGGAAATTGTGATGCCAAGGAAAATCGTGATCAGGTTTGCAAGCGGGCCCTGTGCGGTCTGGGAAAGGCTTTCCAGCTTGCCGCATTCACGGATCAGGTTGCCGAACATCAAAAATCCGACAAGCGCAACCGACGCCGGTGCAATCAGCCCCGCAATCAGCGTTACAATGATCGGGAACAGTATGCGCGTGGTGCGGGACACCGACTGCGGGTTATACGGCATCCGGATTCTGCGCTCTTTTTTTGTGGTAACCGCCTTGATGGCAAACGGCTGAATGATCGGAACCAGCGCCATATAGGAATACGCAGCAACGGCGATCGCGCCGATGTAATTGCTCTTGAGCACCTGAGAAACCAGAATGGAGGTCGGGCCGTCCGCCGCACCGATGACGCCAATGGAGGCGGCGTCCTTGAGCGGGAATCCGAGCAGCACGGCCATCAGCACCGTAAAGAAAATGCCGAACTGAGCGGCGCCTCCGAACAACAGCATTTTGGGGTTGGAAAGCAGCGGCCCAAAATCGATCATCGCGCCGATACCGACAAACAGTAAAAGCGGAAACGCCTCCGAGACCTGAATTCCAATGCTGAACAGCCACTCCAGGATCCCGGTTGCCTGTTCGCCGCCAACCACCTGATTCAGCACGCCGGAAAACGGAATGTTGACCAGAATGGCGCCGAAACCCATTGGCAGCAGCAGCGCAGGCTCAAAATCCTTTTTGATGGCCAGCCAGATCAACAGGCCGCCGATGATCCACATCAGGACCATTTTCCAGCCGTCGGCGCTGCTGAAAAGCGCCTTGATTCCGTCAAGCAAAAAATCCAATTTTGACAGCTCCTTGTTTTTAATTAATTTTGGAATTTATTTTATCATAAATCCATTGGAAAAGTAAAGCAAACCAAAGCGGAATATTGAAAAATCCGCGGTGCGGCGCACTGCGGATCTGGTGAAGCCAAGAGGCTCCGGTTGTTTTGACATGCTTACTGATTGCCTTCAATGTAAGCGACAAGCTCGCCAACCGTCTTAATATTTTCGATTTCATCATCGGGCACTTCAATTTCAAATTCATCTTCAATTGACATCAGCAAGTCAACAACATCCAAAGAATCCGCACCCAGATCATCGGCAATTTTGGTATCGTAAGTGATGGTATCCTCTTCTACGTCAAATTGCTCCGCGAGGATGGCTTTTACCTTCTCAAACACCATGATTTCTTTCCCTCCTTACGTGAATTGTCGGCCTTCCGGAACAGAACGAATAGACAACGGCCGTTCGTTGTGCTACAATTCTTTCTATCGGTCGGTACTCTATCAAAATATTATTAGTATTTGCCGCCTTTGTCAATACGCTTTTAAAAAAAAAATTACGGATGCAGTCCTTTTTGTGCTCCGGAGCGCAAAAAAGTGCGCCGCGGCGGCAAGCGTACTGTTCCGACAAAAACCGATTTCCGTTTACGGAAGGAATGATATTCATGACCACTGCCCGCTTTGCTGTTGTCGGCCATCCGATCGGCCACACGATGTCCCCGTTCATTCATCTTCGTCTGTTTGCGCTTGCCGGGATCCGTGCAAAATATGATGTGTTCGATATCCTGCCCGAAAACCTGCTGTACGAGGCGGAACACTCTCTTGCTGCGCTGGACGGCTATAATCTGACGATTCCTCACAAATCCGTCATTATTCCCGCTCTTGCAAAAATGAGCGGAAAAGCTTCGCTTTACCATTCGGTAAATACCGTTCGAAACGGCGAAGAACGCTGCGGCTGGACGACCGACCCGTTCGGCTTTCTGCATGCGCTGCAGGCCGAACAGATCCCTTTATCCGGCAGCATAACGGTCCTTGGCAGCGGCGGCGTTGCACGCGTTTTTATATTTGAAGCCGCTCTTGCCGGCGCCGCAGTCACTATTGCCGTTCGCGAGCGCGGTCTTGAACAGGCAAATGCGCTTTGCCGCGCGGCGCAGGCAATTGCGCCTGACGCCAAAATTACGGTCTGTACCTTTTCCCAACTTGCCGAGGAAAAGGACCCGATCGATCTGCTTATTAACGCAACTCCGGTCGGCATGTTTCCGAACACCGCCTGCTCTCCTGTGGGAGGATCTGTTCTGCATCGCACCGCCGCCGTTTATGACGCCGTTTATAATCCGGCGGAAACCGCGCTGATGTCGTCCGCCCGCGCAAACGGCTCCAAAGCTTTGGGCGGCATGTCGATGCTGGTTTATCAGGCAGTGGAATCTCACCGCATCTGGCACGGCGCTCAGTATGAAAAAGCGGCTGTGGACGAACTGATTCACGACGCGCTGCAGGAAATGCAGCGCAACTTCAACGCATAGCCCGCAGGGAGGTTTTTTTCATGACGGATCACGCAATTATTCTCTGCGGCTTCATGGGCTGCGGAAAAACTACCGTGGGCAAAGCGCTTGCACGGCAGCTGAACCGTAAATTTCTGGACACGGACCGCGAGATTGAACAGCGGGCCGGAATTTCTGTCGCTGAAATTTTCAAATTACGCGGCGAAGCCGAGTTTCGTACAATGGAACAGGATATTTGCCGCCTGGTGGCACAGAAAAAGAATTGCATTGTCGCAACCGGCGGCGGAGCGCTCACCTTTGCGGAAAATGTTCGTTCCTTCCGTCAGGCGGGCTGCCCCATCGTTCTGCTGGACGTTCCTCTTAACGTTATTTTGCGGCGTTTGCAAAACGATACCTCCCGTCCCCTGCTCCAACGCCCGGATAAGGAACGGGCAGCACAGCAGCTTTTTGACAGCCGCCTCCCCTTTTACCGCGCTGCGGCCACTCTGACGGTTGCCGGGGACGGTTCTCCCGGCAGTATCGCACAAAAAATAGTGCAGCAGCTGAAGATTTCCCCGGTTTGACATTCTTGCAACTTTCGTTTGGCCGGAGCAGCGTTGACCACCCTGTCCAAACAGAAAAACATTTCCGTCCGCTTTTCGGTCAAAACGCTTTTTTTCTATAAAATTATTGTTTTTTTATTGACAATTGCTGTTTTACAGGCTTATCATACAAGGGAAGAATTTTTCGGAGGTGAAACCATGGCGCGTCTTTCTGCACGATTTACCTACTTTACATATCCCTGCTATTATTATGACTGGGATTATTCGTCGTGCACCCAAAACGCTATGGTCGCATCACCGGATCAAATTTCCTGAATTCAGGCGGGCAATTGATTGTATGCTGTCAGGATAATAGGATGATGACGGAACCCATGGCCGGGGTTCCGTCATTTTTTATTATTCGCGTCAAATTTGGAAAGGAAGCTGCATCTATTATGATTATTGTATTAAAAAACGGCACCACCCCCGAACAGATCAAAGCCTTTGAGGATAAGCTGCAAAAAGAGCACAGCGTAAAGGTCAACGTCTGGCAGGGCGTGGAATCCACCGTTCTCGGACTGATCGGCGATACGCACCAGATCGACATTGAAAGCATCGGTGCGCAGCCGATCGTGGAAAGCGTCAAACGCGTTCAGGAGCCGTACAAAAAAGCCAACCGTAAATTTCACCCGGACGACACCGTCATTACCCTGCCCGGCGGCCAGAAGATCGGCGGCGGAACCTTTCACATTATGGCAGGACCCTGCTCGGGGGAGTGTGAATCGCAGATCATCGAAGTGGCGGAACGCGTAAAGGCCGCAGGCGCAACCTTTCT
>JAHZES010000060.1 GCA_019421725.1 Clostridiales bacterium
ATCAAGCTTTTCCTGTGTTGTCCCAATTATAACACACTCACATCCCCTGAACGATCCCTCCCGTTTTTTCCAGCAGCATCGGGTCGGTAATGTGCACCACCATATTCTGTGCCAGCGCCTTTTCATCATAATTGATTCGTTCAATTTCAACGGAATAATAGCGGGGTTCGGCTCCGTCCACCGTTGTTAAAACCTGTGCGCCGCCTTTTACAACCTCCTGCTTCATGGCAACAGGCAGCGCTGCCGACGAAAACTCCACATGGTTCAGTGATCCAAACACGCCGGTTTCTCCGTTGGCCAGCAGCGTTCCCAGCGGTTCTGTCGACGAAAAGTAACCCTTCAGCTCTCCCGGTACGCCCCGGGCGCCCTTTGTCACTCCAATCAGCTCCACAGGAACAATCTCGCCGCTATCCATAGGCATTGCCTGACCGGTATCTGCATCGCAGATCGCATGGCCGAGGCCTGCAAAGCGCTTGCCGTCCTCGGTCACAAATGTCATTGTTCCGATCCCCGCGCAGCTGTCCTTGATCCAGACGCCCGCCTTATATTCTCCGCTTGAACACGACAGCTTAGGCTGAATCGTTGTCAACAATGTTTTACCCTCGTGCTCATACGTCACGGAAAGCGCCTGGCCTCCTGAATTTTCAATCAACTCGGCTACCTCCTGCCGGGTCGTAACTCTTCTGTTCCCAATGCGAGTGACCACATCTCCCACCGAAAGTCCTGCGTCCTTTGCCGGATTGCAGTTTCCTGCTTCTGCATCCACATCTGTCATGCCGATGATCAGCGCGCCGCCGGCAAACATTTTGATACCAAACGGCGTACCGCACGGAATGACCCTTGTTTCCTGTACGGTCCGCACCTGCACTGTCTTGACCGGCACCGCGCCCAGCAGCCTGATTTGCTCCTCGTAAACACCGCTTTGCTTTTGTCCGGCAACGGCAACGCTTTCTCCGGTACGCCGGGCAGTGACCGGCCACATGTTTTGCACCGTCAACGGGTGATCCTGCACTACCGCAAACGAATCAGGCAGCGCATCTGAAACTGCAGCAACGCTGCCGAACACAACGGCACAGAGCACAGAAAGTGCCGCACAAATCACATGAATCTTTTTTTTCAAGCACGGTTCCTCCTTTCTGCGGAAACTGTTTGACATGTGCCGCAAAACGCAGTACAAATACATTGATCATTTCCGCTTTAATAACTTTGCCCGCCTGCGTTCGTTTATTTTGCAGAAATCCTGCCCGCTGTGCACAATGATGGAATCCGCCGCGGCAAAACGGGAACAAACCCTGCGGTATGGCACAAATTGCATTTCACCGCAGCCAGATATGGCTTTCCATTTGATTATTTTTTTAAAATTGTGTACACTATAAATCAGAAAGCAATTTTCGGGCAGCCTTATCCCGAAAACACAGGCATATCGGCCAGAACATTGGGAAGGAAGAATGTTTTTATGACAGACGTCATGATCATCGGCGCAGGAACCGCCGGAATGACTGCGGCAATTTATGCTGCCCGAGCCGGATTGAAAACGCTTATTTTCGACAAAAGCTTTTACGGAGGGCAAATCACCTCCGCAACGGATATTGAAAATTACCCCGGTATCGATCGAATCAGCGGCGTTGATTTTTCACAAAAGCTCTACGAACAGGCGCAGGCGCTCGGCGCGGAATTTTTGTTTGACCCCGTGGATCGTCTCGAAGCGCAGTCAGAATCCTTTTCCGCGTACACACCAAACGGGATTTACACCGGCAGCACCGTTATTGCCGCTCCCGGCGCCCAGCGCCGTAAGCTGAACTGCCCGGGAGAAGACCGCCTCACCGGACGCGGCGTTTCCTATTGCGCAACGTGTGACGGAGCGTTTTTTCGCGGAAAAACCGTAGCGGTGGCCGGCGGCGGAAATACGGCGCTGGAGGATGCGCTCTTCCTTGCTAATATCTGCAGCTGTGTATATCTGATTCATCGACGGCGGGAATTTCGTGCTGAAAAATATTTGCAGTCCGCTGTGTACAAAAAACACAACATTACGCTGTTGCTGGATTCCTTTGTCAAAGAAATTTCAGGAAGCGAACAGGTTCAGGCGCTTACCGTTGAAAACAAACAAACCGGAACACAGCAGGAGCTTGCCGTTGACGGAATTTTTGTGGCGGTCGGCCTTGAGCCGGACACATCCCTTTTTGCGCCGCTCGCCGAGTTGGATCAGAACGGATATTTTGTTGCCGGAGAGGACTGCCGCACCAGAGTTCCAGGGCTGTTTGTCGCCGGCGACGCCCGGCGCAAACCTCTGCGCCAACTGGTAACCGCTGCCGCGGACGGCGCGGTCGCCGCCGCACAGGCCGCTGAATACCTGCAAAAATGATTAAAAATACAGAGGCGCTTCATCCGCATTCAGAATACAGATGAAGCGCCTCTTCTCAGCTTACGGTTCAGTTTTTCGCTGTTTTAAACTCTGTCCGAATTAAACGTCCTGCTCTTCGATCGCAGCGATCTGAAGATTTGCCTGCCGAATCCGTTCAAACGCCTCGGGGGTAAATTTCATGGAACGGTCATAATAATAAAGACCGTTGCATTCCTGCTCCACATCGGTAAACTGCGTATAGCAGAATGCGCAAACCTTTTTGCTGCGTAGCAGTGCGGTAGTCAGGCCGCAGTAACGCTCCACGACCTCTTCTTCCGTTTCTGCCGTTTTGCCGTATCCCCAGCTGCTTCCCGCCTTCGCGGGGTTCCACCAGATTCCGCCGTACTCGCTGATGAAATAAGGCTGACCTCCGTAAGGCTGCAGGCCGGGGCGGTGTTCCATCATCGGATACCAGTTGAAATGCTCTTCCGGGTCCGAATCCTGATACCGCGCACGGTAAACCTCCACATCTCCCTCATAATCATGCAAGTCATATACGTCGGTCACAACATGAATGTAGCCGCTGGTATCAATTACCGGGCGCGTGGGGTCGATCGCTTTGGTCAGCTGATAAGTGATAGCCAGAATGGAATCCTTTTGGCAGCGCCCGTCTGCAAATTCAATATGGTTCCAGGTTTCGTTAAACGGGCACCATCCAATAATCGCCGGATGGCTGCGGTCACGTTCCAGCACCTCCATCCATTCCGGCAAGAAGGCATCCAGCGCGCTGAACTTTTCCATGTCCAGCTTCCAGCTTGCATGCTCGCCCCATACCAGATACCCCATCCGGTCGGCCCAGAACAGGTACCGCTCTTCAAACACCTTTTGATGCAGCCTTGCGCCGTTAAAGCCTGCGTTCAGCGAAAGCTCGATGTCGCGGCGCAGCGCTTCATCCGTCGGAGCCGTATAAATACCGTCCGGATAAAATCCCTGGTCAAGCACCAGCCGTTGAAATACCGGCCGGTGATTAAGCAGCAGCCGGTCTCCGTCGATCGTGATGCTGCGCATCCCGAAATAGCTTTCCACGCAGTCAAGAACCGTTTCGCCCTCCAACAGCTCCAGGGTAAGATCATACAGCCTGCCGTTTCCCACTTCCCACAGATGCATCTCGGCAAGCTGCAGCGCAGCCGTCGTGGACGCTCCTGTCACCGGCACCTGCACGCTGCCCATTGGCCTGCCTTGGTAGGAAGCGCTTAACCGCAGCGTTTTCCCGGTCGGCGAACCCTCCACCGCAGCAGTAACGACCGCCTGCGGGGTGAGGTCGTCGCTCACTACATGACAATGCCGCAGGTAGGTCTGCGGTACAAATTCCAGCCAAACCGTCTGCCATATACCGGTCGTCCGGGTGTAATCGCATTCACGGGAATAAAATCTCGTGCTCTGCTTTCCCGCCGGCTGCAGCCCGGAACGCAGATGGTCACGCGCGCAGACCACAAGGGTATTTTCCCCGTCCCGTGCGGCCGCTGTAATGTCAAATGTAAAGGAAGAATAACCTCCGCGGTGCTCGCCCACCCTTTCTCCGTTGACCCATACATGGGTCTCATAATCCACCGCGCCAAAATGCAGCAGCACCCTGCCGCCGTTTTTGGCAAACGAAACGGTTCTGCGATACCAGACGACATTCATAAAATCCTTGTATCCAATTCCGGAAAGCTCGCTCTCCGGGCAAAAGGGTACAGTAATTGTCAGCGGAAAATCGCCGCCTTTAAACATTTCTCTCTCAATTCCCGAATCCCCAAAATCAAACGCAAACTCCCATGCACCGTTCAGATTCATCCAGTTTTCGCGCACAAACTGCGGACGCGGATATTCGCTTCTTGGAATCATTACGCTCAACTCCCCTTAAAAAATTCGGAACTGTAAACGGCCATTTTATCGATCTTTTGTACAGCAAACGGCCGCGCATCCCGTGAGTTGAGTTTATTATATCGCCCAAAGATGCGAAATCAAATAGAAAAAAGCATCATAAAAGTTGAAAATACGCGCAAATATAGAAAACCTCCGGCTGCTTTCGCAGCCGGAAGTTTCCCAGCGAAGTATGAAAGATTAAGGAGTAAGCAAATAAATCATTCAGAAATTAGAAGTCAACCTCAGTGTCATAATAGCAGCACTTCAGCAGCTTTTCCATTTCTTCCTGGCTGGGCTGACGCGGATTGGAACCGGTGCAGGCATCGCCGATGGCAAGCTTCGCGATCTGAGGAAGTCTCTCGAGGAAGACCTCTTCCGGAACAAAGCCGTTCTCGGTCGGATAGCTGTCCGCGCCATAGTTTTTAATGCAGTGCGGAATGTTCAGATCATCGTTCATCTTGCGCAGATATTTGATCAGCAACTGTACCTTTTCGTCATCATTGGAGCCGCCCAGACCCATGTAATCCGCAATCACGCCGTAACGCTTCTTGGCGGTTTCGTCCTTGGCATTGAACGCGATAACCTTCGGCAGATACATTGCGTTTGCAGCGCCGTGGATGATATGTGCGCCATAGTCTGCAAAAGCGGCGCCGGTCTTATGAGCCATGGAGTGAACAATACCGAGCAGAGCGTTGGAAAACGCCATACCGGCCAGGCACTGTGCATTGTGCATGGTGTCGCGCTTTGCCATATCGCCGTTATAAGAGGGAACCAGATCCTTCTGAATGGTCATGATTGCAAAAATAGCAAGCGGATCGGTATAATCGCAATTAGCGGTGGAAACATAGGCTTCAATTGCATGAGTCATAGCGTCCATACCGGTGTGAGCAACCAGTTTCTTCGGCATGGTTTCTGCCAGATCCGGATCAACGATAGCGACATCCGGGGTAATTTCAAAATCGGCGATCGGGTATTTGACGCCCTTCTGATAATCGGTAATAATGGAGAATGCAGTCACCTCGGTAGCTGTACCGGAGGTGGAGGAAATCGCACAGAAATGCGCTTTTTTACGCAGCTTCGGCAGGCCGAAAACCTTACACATATCCTCAAAGGTTACTTCCGGATATTCATACTTGATCCACATGGCCTTGGCAGCGTCGATCGGAGAACCGCCGCCCATGGCAACGATCCAGTCCGGCTGGAATTTCTGCATAGCCTCAGCGCCGCGCATAACGGTTTCAACGGAAGGGTCGGATTCGATACCTTCAAACAGCTCGACCTCCATGCCTGCTTCCTTCAGGTAAGAGACAGCCTTGTCCAGAAATCCAAAGCGCTTCATCGAACCGCCGCCGACACAGACCATTGCTCTTTTACCCTCAAGAGTTTTCAAAGCCTCCAGGGAACCTTTGCCGTGATAAAGATCTCTCGGTAACGTAAATCTTGCCATACTTCATACCTCCGTTTTTATTAACCCCGAACCAATTGTCCGGCGGCTTTCTTTGTTAACATATTAACACACCTGTTTCGGAATGTGAAATATACATTTGATATATCAGTATATCAATATCGATATGGTCAAAAAACACAGGCTTTCTGCTTCTGTTTCCGTGCCCGACACCCGCCTGACTACACCGAAAACGCATCGTCCGGCGAAAAAGCGCGCCGTATTTTTTCAAAAGCCTTGACACCCTCAGGTTTTCATTTATAATATTATGTGTACTGTATGACATAGTACACATAATAAACAAGCAAAAGGGGAACGTCATGTTTCAGATCGATACTCTGTCGCGCACACCTGTTTATCTGCAGCTGGTTGAACAAACGGAACGGCTGATTCTTTCCGGCGTACTGCAGCCCGGCGCACAGATTCCTTCGGTGCGCAGCCTTTCGGTCGAGCTTTCCGTCAATCCGAATACCATTCAAAAAGCATATTCCGAACTGGATGCCCGCGGATTGGTCTCTGCCGTACCGGGGCGAGGGTGCTTCGTCACTCCGTTGGCGCTGGGCCTTTTACAGCAGCGTGCACGCAGCCGTCTGCCGGAGCTTGGAGAACTTTTGCGAAAGCTGAGAATTTCAGGCGTCCGAAAAGACGAAATTCTGCAGTGTGTGCAGAGTGTTTATGACGAACCCTCTCTGCTGAACCGATGAACGAAGAAAACAGGAAAGGAACGATCAGCATATGATTCAGGTACAAGCACTGACCAAAAGGTTTGAACAATTTGTCGCGCTGGACGCTGTCACCTGCACCGTTCCAAGCGGCTGCATTTACGGGCTGGTGGGCAGCAACGGTGCCGGAAAATCCACTCTTCTGCGTCTGTTGACCGGTGTTTATAAACCCGACTCCGGCACGGTTGAGCTGGACGGCTCTCCGGTTTACGAAAACCCAGGCGTCAAGGACAGAATCGCTTATATTCCCGACGAGCTTTATTTTCTTCCCGGCTCCAACATCAGCCGCATGAAAAAGCTTTACGCCTCACTGTTCGGCAGCTTCAGCAAAGAACGCTGCGATTTTCTGACAAAATCCTTTCAGCTGAATCCTTCCGCGCCAATCAATTCGTTTTCCAAAGGGATGCGCAGACAGGCGGCGGTTGTGTTGGCGCTTTCGTGCCGTCCGGATTACATCTTCTTTGACGAAACCTTTGACGGCCTCGACCCCGTGATGCGCGGGCTGGTCAAAAGTCTGATCTGTGAGGACGTTGCCGAACGCGGCGCTACTGCCATCATCACCTCCCATTCACTGCGCGAACTGGAGGATACCTGCGACCAGCTTGCGCTGCTGCATAAGGGCGGGCTTGTAATGGAAAGCGACATACAAAACCTGAAGACCTCTCTGTTCAAGGTGCAGACTGCGCTTGGCTGCGATTATGACCAGAGTGCGTTTGCCGGTATTGACGTGCTGCAATTTCATAAAAGCGGTTCCGTCGCCAATATGATCATCCGCGGCGACCGCGAGGAGGCCGTTGCAAAGCTGCGTGCTCTGGAACCGCTGCTGCTCGATATCCTGCCTCTTTCTCTGGAGGAAGTCTTTACGTTTGAGCTTCGCGAACGCGGATACTCATTTGAATCTGTGATTGAACAGCTGCAAAACGAAGACGCTGCTTTCAAAGGAGGGGATTCCCATGAAAAATAAAAATGCATGGTTCTCACCGAAACTTTTTTGCGAGGCATTCCGCCAACTGCGCCTGATCGGAATCATCTGCCTGATTCTGCTTTCCGTTGCGGAGGCACTCGTATTGAACGGGCTTTATCGAGCCGGCAACATGAACACGTATTCCGTCAATGCACTGCTGCTCGACCTGCCGCACCTTGCGGTGATGTATCTGATGGTGCCGGTCATGACGCTGGTGTTGTTCCGCTTTCTGAATCACCGAAACGGCAGCGATTTTTACTGCTCTGCCCCGGTGACCCGCGAATGCCTTTTTCTGAGCCTTATTCCGGCCGTCGTCGCCTGGTGTGCTATTGTGCTGACCGGCGGCACCGCCGTCTCGCTGCTTGGCCTTCAGCTCTGCTGCGGTAAAGCTGGCATCAATTTTCTGAGCTTCTGGTATTTTCTCTTTAACTGTTTTGCCGGGTGCGTTTTCTTGATCGGCGCATTCTCCATTGCCGTCTCGGTCACCGGCACAACGTTTACCAACCTGATCGTTGTACTGCTGCTCTCGGTTTTGCCCCGAATGCTGATCGAAATGATGATGGGGGCATCCCTGACCATTCCGCATGTCATCCGCACCGGCCAAGGCTTTCTGCCCTGGCTGCTGGACGGCTCCCTGAATGTTGTAAACTGGCCAATCAATGCCATCTTAGGCGGAGGAAGAGCAGACCCTTGGCTTTCTCTGCTGAACCCCAATGCCGGGCTTTACACGCTTTGCGTCGGCATCATCTTTCTGGCGGCCGGCGGTATTCTGTTTCATTTTCGCAAAAGCGAAACCGCCGGAAAATCCGCACCGAACCGCGTGCTGCAGGCCATTTACCGGCTGAGTCTTGCGCTGCTCGTTACGCTGCCCTGCTGTGAATTGATCTATTTGAATTCCGGCATGTCCAACACCATTCTGGTGCTTTATATCATTGCGCTCATCGTTTATTTTCTCTATGAATTGCTGACTACCAAAAAGTTGAAGAATCTGCTTCGCGCCGCTCCCGCGCTGCTGATCCTGGTCGTGCTGAACGTTTTGTTGATCGGCGGCAAACAACTGGCGTATCAGACAGCGCTTGCATTTCAGCCGGATGCAAACGAGATCCGCTCGGTACGGATACTGCTGAAAAAGGACCCCTCCAAAACCACCGATTGGTTCGAGGCGCAGACCTCACAACTTGCGCTGCAGGATGATACCGTCAACGAAATCGTTTCGCGCACCTTGAAGCAGCAGTCAAAGTTCTGGGTTGATTCAGGCGAAAATCATTGGGGTTATTTCAACAGGTTGAACAATTATGGCAGCGAAGCATTTTTGGCTTCTCAGCCTGTTCTGATTGACTGCGGCGGATTAAAACGGGAACGCTTGATTTATATGAACCGCACGGATTGGGAAGCGCTGACTGAACGATTGGCATCCAACCGGGCGTTTCAGCAAATTTATTGCGACCTTCCTTCTGCCGAAAGCCCCGGCGTATCGCTTAGCTCTGAAACCGCCCTGAGCACGGAAAGCCTGCGTCGCATTTATCAAACTCTTCGGGAAGAGGTTCCCACGCTGGATTTTGCCGACTGGTACGCCTTTCTGACTCAGGAGAACGGTATCGGCGGTATCGACTGGAACAGCCGCATCGATAATCTGACGCTTCGGGCTGCTGCGGGGACTATCGACACAAAAACGACATTTTCTCTCGTCCCGGCACTCCTTCCGAAAACCTGCGAACAATATTGGAAGGAATGTTTGCCCATGCAGCAAAAAATACTGCAGGCAGCACGTGAGTCAAACCGTGACGATGACGGCTATTCTTTGTCGGGATGCTCGTTCTGGAATCTTTCTGACGAGCCCGGCACAACTTACTGCGACTTTTCGGAAAACCGGGAACTCTTTCTTTCGCTGATAGAGCAGGGAATGAACGCCATTCCCGACCCGTCGGAGCCGTTCTTCTCCGTCACCTACATGGAATATACTTCCTCCACGTGGGTTCAATATACCGCTTTCTTCCCGATCAAGGATCCGGAACCGATACAAAATTTTCTGGAGCAATCCGGATATAACCGTTAACCGCTCATAGTCTATCGACCAATTCTCCCGCTTACGAACGCTCTTGGAAATGCTTCTTTATCAGACGTCCTGCTCTCATTCAACGTTTTCCTGTCTCTTTCTTTGAAAAAACATTTCAGCAGGTTTTCACTCGCGATGGGCCGATATTAAAAACAGAGGATGCAGCCTCCCGGCTGCATCCTCTGTTTTCATGTGCTGAAGCTCAGCCGTCATATCAACGGCAATCGTTTCGCAAGAAAATGTTTACTTTTTATAAGCCTCATAAACCTTACGGAACGCGTTTGCGCACTGGGCAATATTTTCATCGGTCCAGGTTTCCACCGGATAAATGATAATGGTATCGTCCAATGCTTTGGAGGCGTTCGGCAAATCGGCCAGCGAATACACCTTGCTGCGGTCGCCCTTATATTCCGGAGCAGCCCACGGATAACCGCTGTTGCCAAAAACGCGGCGCTTCGTGTACCATTCGGCGGTGTAGGGAGTAGCGGCATAACGCACATTGCAGTTGATGCCCTCTGCCGCAACAGCCTTGCAGAAAGTTTCCTTATCGCAGGTCATCATATCCTTGTTGTACAGGAGACGCATAAACCAGTAAGACGGCTCTGCGCCTTCGGGCAGTTTGCTCATGGTAAGCGCCGGTACGTCCTTGAGCGCATCCATAATGCCGTAAACCACACGGCGGCGGTTCTTCGCAATATCAGCCGTCTTTTTGATCTGCACGCGGCCGATCGCACAGTGCATTTCATCCATATTAAAGTTGAGGGAGCCGACGCAATTATCGCTTCCCTCCGGCAGACCAAACGGCTTGCCGCGGTCGGAGTTCTGACGGATTCTCCAGTAAGTATCCTCGTCCTTCGTAAAGCAGACGCCGCCCTGGCCGCCAACGCAGGTATGCTTGCCGAACATCATGGAATAGCCGGCCGCATCGCCGAACGTGCCGACGCGCTTACCGTGAACAGTCGCGCCGTGTGCCTGTGCGCAATCCTCCACGACCTTAAGACCCTTTTCCTTTGCAAAGGCGCAGATCGCCTCAATATCGGCAGGCTCGCCGGCAATGTGAGGCACAACGATCGCGCTGGTGTTTTCGGTGTAAACCTTCTTAACGCCTTCCAGGCTCATGTTGAAGCTGCCCGGTTCGCTGTCCGCAATCACCGGAATGCAGTTCATCATCACAATCGGCATCAGTCCGCCCGGATCGGTAACCGGTCCGCAGATGATTTCAGTGAACGGCTCAATGTTCAAAGAACGCAAAGCAACAAAAA
>JAHZES010000061.1 GCA_019421725.1 Clostridiales bacterium
ACCTCGCCGGGGTTTTGCGCGGCAAGCGTACCGGCTTGCAGCCGGATGAGTTTTTGCGACATTTCCGAGCGCAGCGCATGGGTCATTTTCTGGCCGAAAAGCACCAGAAGCGTTTCCTGTGCCGAAGAAAGCAGCCCCCCCAGCGCCAGACTGCCAAAATAGGGCAGAACGGGAAAAAGGGGCGGCGAAGCGCCTGCCGCCAGACGGTCGACGATATGGGACAGCAGCAGCGGCGGAACCAGCGAGGCCGCTACCGAGGCTACCACGCACAGCAGCGTGGCAGCCGTGAGAAATCGGTGTGTAACGGCCGCTACCCGAACAGCGGCAAACACCCCCGTTTTATTTTTGTTCTTCATGCAGCTGACCTCCTGTCTGGCTTTCGTAAAGGCGACGGTAAGCCGGCTGCCCGGCCAGCAGCTCGCCGTGCGTGCCGACAAATGTTTTTCCATCCTCCATAAAGATCACCTTTTGCATCTGCGGAAAATAATAGAGCCGGTGCGAGATCAGAAAAACGACCTTATCCTTTGCCATGCGTTGCAAATTGGCAAAGACGATATCCTCCGTTTTCCTGTCCAATGCCGAAAAGGGATCGTCTAAAATCAGCACGGGGCGCGGATGAGCCAATGTTCTTGCCAGCGCCAGCCGCTGTGCCTGTCCTCCGGAAAGGCGCACGCCTCCGCTGCCGCAAAGCACGTTGCTGCGCACGGTATCGGCGCTAAGCTCGGGGTCGTGCCCCAGATAACCGATCGTTGCGGCAATCTCTCTTGCAGTGAGGTTGGGAAAGCCCGCGCGGCTTTCGGCCTTGGAGACGGTATACAGCTTATCCAACGCGCCGCAAAGACCGCCGCCTCCTCACCCGTCAGCGCAGAGGTCAGATATTCGTAAAAGGCTGCTTCGATCCCGGCCCTGGAGGTTTTCAGCGCCTCGGCCTTCGGCGTGGGAAACAGCAGCTGGCTGCGCTTATCCGACGGATTTGCCCGACGGACAAGAAAGCCCTTCGATTCCAGGTTTTTTGTTCGCCGCGCAATTGCCGCCTTATCCGCATGCAGCAGCTCCGCCAGCTGTGCCTGCGTACAGCCGGGGTGGTGACGCAGCGCATGGATGAGATCGATTTCCGCTGTGCCAACGCTCTCTTCCCGCAGTGTCAGCAGGACCAGCTTTTCTGCCTCGCGCGCAATTTTTGTGATTTTCCGTCCGGTACTGTCCATAAAAACACCCCGATCATCTAATTGGTTGAATATGCATCGTTGTATGTACAACTACTTATTACAATCAAACCGCTTGCTTTGTCAAGTACGAGCTGCAAATTTCGTTATGTTACCGTACGCTGAACCCGAGCCCGATGACATCTATCTGCAGAATCGGCATTCACGGAGCACGGGGCGGCTCAGAAATGGCTTCCGTTTAACAGAGGACGAATCTTGACAAATTTCCGATTTTACGGTATGCTACTTCGTAGTTGGAGGACACCTGTCCTCCCGACAAATAACGAGAAGAAAGAGAGATGCCCCATGAATTTTAACATGTTCCAACAGCTTGGCGTATTCAGCGTCATCGGCGGAGTGTTGGCCGCAGTCGCCACCGTTTTGGCCTATGTGTTCATTGTCCCCGAAAAACGGCGGGAAAAGCTCAACGCCTTCGGCAAGTTCCTCCACGATACCTGCAATTTCAAGTATCTGATCGTGGAGAAGATCCTGCAGGCCCTGTACATTTTCTTTACGGTAGATACGATCATTCTGGGCTTCTTCATGCTCTTTGCCGCGCCCGAGGACTTCCTGGGCGATCGCCATTGGCTGGGCGGCTACGGCATCCTGGCCATGATCCTTGGCCCCATTGTGATCCGGCTGATCTATGAGCTGCTGATGATGGCGGTCCTGCTGCTGAAGAATGTGATCTCCATCAACAATAAGCTCCGCAGCCAGAACGGAGAAGAGGAGAAATCCAGTGTTTTTGCGGCTCCCGACATAAGCGGTCTGCGCCAGCAGTTCCAGGCTAAGGCAGCACAGCCTCAGCCCACCCAGAGCGCGCCCGTCCCCAAATTCTGCAGCAAGTGCGGTGCACCGCTGGACGAGGCAGGCAAGTGCCCCAACTGTGACAACAGCCAGCCTCAGGCCTAAGCCTGAAAACGAATCAAAAATGCCGGCTGAATCGGTTGCGCCCTATAAGGGGTATTCCTGCGGCAGCTCCCTTAGCAGACGCCAAAACGCCCGGCAAATTTATTTTTACCTAAAACAGCCCTCTCCCGAGGGCTGTTTTTTCTTTGCCCCGGTCCTCCCGTTCACCCGCAAGCTGCGCGATAAACTTCGCACGCTATTTTTCATGAGAAAAGCCTCCTGTGTCCTTTGATGCGGCTGCCGGGCCTTCATCATTTTACCACGGGAGGCTTTTCTTTTGCTTCTACTAAGATCCGCACGATCATCAGGTTTACTGCGGAAAATGACGGTCCCGGCGGCCGTTCCGTTTTTTATTCCTCCCATATTCTTTCTCTGCTCAGCTCCCGATACGTTTTCACAATAATGACCGCCGAGATCATGAAAGTAAGAATATCCGAAACCGGCATGGAATACAGCACACCGTCCAGACCGAAGAACACAGGCAGCAGCAAGGCAAAGCCCACGCCGAATACCACCTCACGGAACATGGAGAGCAGCGTGGAATCCAGCGCCTTGCCGACCGCCTGCAAAAAGATAAAGCACGCCTTGTTGACGCAGGCCAGCACCATCATGCAAAGGTAACCACGGAACGCTTTGACGGCAAAATCGGTATAATAGCTGCTCTCGTTGGCTGCGCCGAAAACGGCGATGAGCTGCCGGGGAAAGCACTCTGCCAGCACAAGCGCCGCCGCACCCACGAGCGCCTCTGCCGCCAGCAGCCTGGTGAACAGCTCCCGGACACGCAGCTTCTTTTCCGCGCCCATGTTATAGCCGGCAATGGGAATGCAGCCTGCCGCCATACCGACGACAACGGAAATCACGATCTGGAAGAACTTCATCACGATACCGACCACCGCCATTGGGATCTGTGCGTACTGCTCCTGACCGAAAACTGCATCCAGCGCACCGTATTTGCGGAGCATATTATTGATAGCCGCCATCGCCGCCACAAGGCTGATTTGGGAAAGAAAGCTTGTAATGCCCAGCATCAGCATCCGCCCGCAGATATTCCCCTGCAGAACATAGTCGCCGGGGGCAGGCCTGATGATTTTCATGTGCAGCAAATACCATACGGCAAGGATCGCTGTGAACACTTGCCCGATGACCGTTGCCACAGCCGCGCCCATCATACCCCATTGAAAAACAAAGATAAAGATCGGGTCAAGAATGATGTTGATGACAGCTCCCGCCAGCGTAGAGAGCATGGCAAACTTCGGATTCCCATCCGCCCGGATAATAGGATTCATAGCCTGACCAAACATATAGAACGGCAGCCCCAGCGTGATGTAAAAGAAATATTCCTGCGAGCGGCGAAAGGTTTCTTCGTTGACCGTTCCGCCGAACATGGCGATTATGCTGTCTGCAAAAATGAGATATACCGCCGTTAAAACCAGACTGCCGGCAACGGATAACACAACAGCGTTGCCAACGCTACGCTTTGCCTTCTCCGTCTCCCTTTTGCCCAGCGCCATGCTGACAAAGGCGCAGCAGCCGTCGCCGATCATGACGGCAACGGCCAGCGCCACGACGGTCAGCGGAAACACAACCGTGTTGGCCGCATTGCCGTAAGAGCCGAGGTAGCTGGCGTTGGCAATAAAAATCTGATCGACGATGTTGTAAAGCGCGCCCACCAATAGCGAAATAATGCAGGGAACGGCGTACCGCCGCATAAGCCTGCCAACGCGCTCCGTTCCCAAAAACTGATTTCCGGTATCCATAAAAATCACCTTTCTTTTCAAAAATTAAAAAATGCGCAAGCCCCTCAAACCCGGACTTACGCATTTCTGCTACACGATTTGCTTATGAAGTTTTCTCTCACTTTTCATCTCTCACCCACTTATACAAAAAAGCGTGCGGCGCTTCTGCAACCGGATTTACGCAGAAACGCCACACGCTGTATTTTTATTGTAACAGATTCAGAAAAAAATTTCAAATGCTTTTCCGACTTTTACACGCGATTTTTTCCCGGCGGGAGAGAGCCTTTGCCTTTTTCAGAAACAGCCGTAATCAGAAAACCCGCGTTAACCAACAGAATGGTTGCGGCCCACGAGAGCGGAAACGCGCGGTAGAGCACCGGTAATGCAGGATTCGCCCGGAATACCGTGCATATCCAGATAATGCGGAATGCGCAGGTGCCAACCTACGCACGGCAGCACTCTCGATCACGGCGGCCTCCGGCGTAAAAAGGCCCGAGAAAAAGCTTCGAAACAGGACGATTGTATAAATCGGGGCAGAACTGCAAACAATCGATAATCCCAAACACAGCCACAGAATGCGCCTGCATCTTTCGCTCTGTCCCGCGGCGTGGTTTTGTCCGGTAAAAGTGGTTGCCGTTTGCCCGAATGCCGTAATGATGTAGTAGGTGAAGTATTCAAAATTCATTGCGACGGTGCTTCCGGCGATCGCTGTTTCACCAAAGCCGTTGACCGATGCCTGCACAAAAATGTTTGCGAAGCAGAACACCGCGCCCTGCACCGCAGAGGGGATCCCTGTGCTCAGGATCTTCCAGGCAGTTCGCAGCGAAAACGCCGGTCTGTGAAGCGTAAAGCGGAAAAGATCGTCCCGTGCCAGCCGGTGCAGCACCATCAGCGCCGAAATCACGGTGGAAACATCGGTAGCAACTGCAACCCCGGTAACTCCCATACGAAACACGATCACAAAAAACAGATTAAGCACCACATTTACAATACCCGAAATTATCAGCGCAAAAAAAGGATAGCGGCTATCTCCGCGCGCTCTCGTTACCAAAATAACCGACAACCGCAGTATCTGCCGCGTTGAACAGCTGTTGAACAATGCTGCTCAAGGCAATGGGAACCGTAAACCGCAGCAGCTTTCCGGCCAGCAAGCCGTGCAGCATATCCATGTTTGTGGTTTTCAAATTCATCATCACCCGCTCCTGAATGGTTCTTTGAAATATTATACCCGATATGATAAAATACAAAAAGCGAATATTATAGATAGTTTAAATCGAAGAATGGAATGCTTGCAGTATGGATAATCCTCTGTTAAAATACCTTGCCTTTGTCAGGACAGCGGAAAAGGAAACCGTTTCGTTTGAAGACCTGAATCATTTACCCTTTCTGTTATTGGAGCACGGCGGAAAAACAGAGGTTTCCGACCTGCTGGACCGCCACGATATCCATCCGGATATTTGCTTCACAACATGGGAGGATTTTGCGATCATGGCCATGGTCGAAAGAGGCATGGGCGTCAGTATTCTTCCGAGCATGATATTGCAGCGCATCCCATACCGCATAGAAATACGGTCTCTGCAGGAACCGCACTACCGTTCGATTGGCCTTGCGGTAAAAAATCAGATCCACTTGACGCCGGCAGTCAAAAAATTTATGGAATACCTGCCTTTCCGCGAAGCGGACAGCAACCCCGTGAGGTGGACACAGCCGAAACGGCGCGATTGGACAAGGCAGCAATGATTTTGCCGCGGAAAGCGTATCTTTTTTTACCCGGCTCAAATAAAACAAGGAGGTTTTCTCAATGAGAAAGAATTTTGGCGCAAAGCCCTGGACGTACCCCCAACCCGTATTTATTATCGCCGCTTATGACGAGGACGGCGTCCCCAACGCCATGAATGCGGCCTGGGGCGGCATCAGTGACAGCACCCAACTTTCCGTGTGCTTGAGCGCCGGTCATAAGACAACAAAAAATATTCTGGCCAAAGGCGCGTTTACCGTCAGCATGGCCGACGCGGCTCATGTGGCTGCATGCGACTATGTGGGCGTTGTCTCCGGCAACAGCGTGCCGAATAAGCTGGAAAAGGCAGGCTTCCACACAGTGAAGTCAACATTCGTGGACGCTCCGCTTATCAAAGAACTGCCCATGGCGTTGGAATGCCGGCTTGTCAGCTATCACACTGACACAGGGATCCTTGTGGGTGAGATCGTCAATGTCAACGCGGACGAGAGCGTGCTTGCCAAGGATGGAACGATCGACCCGGCCAAGCTGCGTCCCATCACCTTTGATCCCGTTAACAACACCTATCTGGTTCTGGGAGAAAAGGTTGGAACCGCGTTTCGGGACGGTTTGTCGTTAAAATAAAGCTGAACCGCATAATAAATACAGCCGAGCCCGGTAACCGTTCTGCGGTCATCGGGCCCGGTCGTTATTTTATCTGTTCTATTGAGAAATCAAAGATCGAGCTTCATGTCGCCCGGTTTGATCCAACCCAGCTTGCGGAACATTTCCGAAAAACCGAACGCCAGCAGCGCCGGCGCAACAAAATGCATCAGCACGATCTGCACAATCACCAGCCAGGGCTCCTGTGTCTGGGTCATGGTCTGATACGCCATCAACTGCCCTACCAGCCCTGCGGTTCCCATTCCGGAGCCTTTTGCGTTATTGGTCATCCCCAGAACGGCCGTCGAAATCGGCCCAAGGATCGCCGAGGAAAGAATTGCCGGCAGCCAGATCACCGGCTTGCGCAAAATATTCGGTACCTGCAGCATACTGGTGCCAAGCCCCTGTGCAAGCAAGCCGCCGGTTTTGTTTTCCCGATAGCTTGCCACGGCAAAGCCGATCATATTTGCGCAGCAGCCAACGGCTGCCGCACCGGCCGCAATTCCGGAAAGATTCAGTACAATACCGATCGCCGCAGAGCTGATCGGCAGCGTGAGGATCATGCCCATCAGTACCGAAACCACGATTCCCATCAAAACGGGCTGCTGCTCGGTGCCCCAGTTCACCATGGAGCCCAACCCGGCCATGAATTGCGAGATCGGCGGCCCCAGCACCAGCCCGACCGCAGAACCGGAAACGATAGAGACCATCGGCGTTATAAGAATATCCAGCTTTGTTTTTCCGGAAACAAGCCTTCCGAGTTCAATGCCGACAAAGGCCGCGATAAACGCTCCAAGCGGTTCGCCCGGGCCCGAAAACTGCATTACGCCGTCCACCAGCACCGTGCCTGCAAGGATCTTGCCGGAAAACGCGCCTACCATACCGCAGACCGCCGCGGAAATGGTCACATACGGCGCGGCGCGATACTTGTGCGCAACACCAACACCGATCCCCGCGCCGGTCAGCGCTGCCGCAACCTTACTGACGATCACCAGATACCCGCCGAACGTTCCGCCGACCAAATTCCCAATCTGCTCCAAAATAGTACCGATAATCAGTGTGGAAAACAGTCCGGCAGCCATTCCGCTCAGGCCGTCGATAAAAACATGATTCAAAATTTGTTTCAGCTTTTTCACGAAGAAATCATCCTTTCTCCTCCGTTGCCGGAGCCAATGTGTCTGAGGTAAAGCTTTGGCTGCGAATGCGATTTTACGGACACATTCGGCTAACGGTAACATTATATCGCCGGTTGCTCCCTCTGCACAAGAGCCGCTTGCTTTTTTGGCGATTCCATACAGAGGAGTGCTGATTTTGTAAAATACTTGTGAACTATTTTACACTTGCTTTTGGCCGGCGCTTGCAAATTTTAACCGCAGCAGATATACTAAATGACAAACAGCCTGCAAAAGGGAGGGCATTTGTTTGAATTTTCCGCTCAATACACTGGGTCTTGCCCATAAATTTCTGGCCGAGCACGTTCCCGCCGGCGGGTTCTGCGTGGACGCTACCGCCGGCAAGGGACGCGATACCGCTTTTCTCTGCTCTCTGGTGGGAAACGGGGGCCGCGTTCTCGCGTTTGACATTCAACCCGCCGCCGTCTCCGCCGCCCGGGCGCTGCTGGATGAAAAGGGATACTCCTCAATCGCCACGGTCGTGTGCGACAGCCACCATCGCCTGCTCCAATACGCGCCGCCCGGCGCAGCCGACGCCGTTGTTTTTAATTTCGGTTGGCTTCCCGGCGGCGACCACAAAATTTTTACCCGGGCCGAAACGAGCATCCCCGCAATAAAAGCCGGTCTGCAGCTGCTGAAGCCCGGCGGTGTGATGAGCCTTTGTATTTATTCAGGCGGTGAAAACGGCTTTGACGAACGGGACGCACTGCTTGAATTCGTGGAAACGATCAACCCTCAGGAATATACCGTTCTTGTTTCACGCTTTGTAAACCGAACCGGCAATCCTCCGATCCCCGTCTTTATCTGGAAAGAAAGCTAAGAAAGCTGCCGCTTTTGCTCTGCGCCGGCTTCTCCGCTTTTGGTTTTCCACAAATTCCGCACATTCTGTCGAAAGCATGCCAAAAAATCATTTCAATGTGTCTTTATCAAAAAAGCGGCGGCATCCAAGCGATGCCACCGCTTTTTTCTCTATTCTGCTGATCCGTCAATCCGCATAATCTGCGGCATCATAATATTCGTACTCGATTCCGTTCAGCGAGTAGGCGTTATCGCCTGTTTTTTGAAACTCCTGAACCTCGCCATTGGGCTGTACCTGAATCTGCACGGTGCTGTCGGTTGTGGCATAAGTAAAGCCGCGTTGGAATATTCCATATGCTTCTTCCGGACTGAACCAGAACTCCCAACCGAGATCTTCGTTCGTCAGCGTGATCTCACTTTCCTCTACAGTCGCGTCAAAGGCCAGATCCTCCAGCTGAACCGTCTGATTCAGCGTATACCCGTCTGTGCCGAACGGTTTGTAGGCAAAGCCAACCTGTGAACCGTCGCCCAGCGTAATGGTCGCCTGCCCATCCGTTTGTTCAAACTTCGTATAAGAAAACAGCGCGCCTGTATTATTCGTATAAAAATCCAGCTGCTCGCCGATATCCTTATTGGACAGGTAAAAGACCGGATACTTCAAGTCCGGATCAAACGGATCCTCCTGCCCGGGAAGCATCCCGAACGCATTCGGATACCTGGCCTGCAGCTCTCCAAAAAACGCTATCAGTGCGTCAGGGTTATTTTCGACGTCGGCAAGCGAAACCAGGTTTTCCGCCGAAACGTTCGGAACTGTCACCTTGCCGCCATCCGCTGCGGACAGATCAAACGATCCGGAAAGCGCCAATTTAAAGGTTTCCAACTCCACTGAAGCATCAAAGGTTCCGACTGCCTTGTCGTTGTCAACCGTATATTCTGCACTCACCGGAATTTCAAGGCCGACCGTCGCCCCGCCCATTTTGAGCGAAACGGAAATCGTACCTGTCTGAGCCACCGCTTGGTCGGTAATTTCATCCTTATAGTCGATCTTCAGAGTAACATCAAGGCTTTCCTGATCGGAAGAAGCTATGCCAATGGAGGCTGTTCCGCTTTTCCCGGAATCAGTAACCGTCTGGTTTGCATCCAGCGTTAAAGTAAAGGAGGTATCCTCAAATTCTACCGAAACCTTCCCTTTGGCGGAAAACTGCTTTCCGTCTCTGTTCTGAATTGCAAGATTTCCCGCAATTTTACCGGCACTGTCACCGTCTGCTCCAACAGCAAACTCCACCGCCGCTACCGAACCGCGATACACATAAAAAGTGATCGTCAGCTCGCTGAGCTGTTCTGCAGCGCCATCTGCAGCATCATCTCCCAGCGCATTCGAAACGGCATCAAAAATTGCCTTCCGCTGTGCCTCATCCGCAGAAAATGTCAGCTTTGCAACGCCCTTCTGAATCGTTCCGTCAATTTCATATTCGACACTTTCCGCCTTAACGGACGCGTCATTGATCTGCTCCTTCACCGCTTGCACAATTGCTTCCCAAACGTCTGAGTTTTTGGAAGATTCCGAATCGGATTGCAGCAGTGAAAGGTATTTCTCGCTCGCCTCGGGAAAACCGATAAGAAGCTCAGCCGCATTCTTCAGATATGCCTCTACGGCAACCTTCTCGCCGTCCAGGGTCACGCTTCCGTCTGCGGCGGCGGTCCCGGCCGCTTTATCGCTGATCATATGCATAGCTGCGGAAAACTCGCCTTCCAGCAGGTTCTCGCCGTCGCTTTCAAGCTGATCTAACTGAAGCGCAAAATTGGCTTCTACTCCTGCTTTTTCAGAATAATCCGGCAGCAGATTGCCGGATTTCAAATAATCCGAAAAAAACTGCACCGTAGAAGCTGCCGCGTCCTGAAACTGCTCTGAGCTTGTTTTGTTTTTTGTGCAGGCTCCAAAACTGAACAACACGGAAACACTCATTAAAAAGGCTAAAAAAAGGGCAAGTGTTTTCTTCATTCCATTCCTTCCTTCCATACCAATCGTTTTGATTTTACCCATAAGGTGAAGATAAATCTGACAACATCAGTTTATCAAATTTAACAAAGACAGTCAACAGAAAAACAAAAAAGACGACGTTTTCGTCGTCTTAAAAACTAAATTTACAGAGCAAAATGCGCCCTGAAAACTGAACAAAGGGAGAAGGAAAAGAAGCGAAACAAAAGACCAACACACAAGTGATGGACAAGCCCTCGACCTATTAGTACTGCCAAGCTAAACGCCTCACGACGCTTACACACGCAGCCTATCAACCTTGTAGTCCTCAAGGGGTCTTAACAACTTACGTTGTGGGATATCTTATCTTGGAGACGGCTTCACGCTTAGATGCTTTCAGCGTTTATCCGATCCGCACATAGCTGCTCGGCCGTGCCATTGGCATGACAACCGATACACCAGCGGT
>JAHZES010000062.1:0-1788 GCA_019421725.1 Clostridiales bacterium
CGAATTTACGGTAACCGAAGAACTTTGCGAAATTATCAAATCCGACCCACTCGCTTCCGAACAGGCCGTCAACAAAGTTATAATCTTCAAAAGCAATCCCGAGATATGCAATCGGCACATAACGGAAAATGATTGCAATGGTAACGGGGAGCAGAAGCATAATATAAAGCGCAGTATCACGTTTTACGCTGCTTACGAACGATGTATCCTTATCTCCTTTTAAAATTTTTGCACTCATCTTATCACCGCCTGATGTAAATTTAAGTCAAGGAAATTTTTCAAACAAAAACACAAAAAACATACGACCCATTCGTAACACGCCGGCGCCGTTTTAAGGGTTTCGACTGTCTCCGTGGAGCATCTTTCTTTTGTACCCGATTTTGTATGTTTTGCTTCACTCCTTTGTTCTGTTTGTACATTTATTTGTACATCGGATTCTGCAAAATGGGAGGCTGCCATATTGTTTTTTGTTCATATTACATATAGTTGTTTATTTTTATTTTGTAAACATTTTTTGCGTATGTTCCGAAAAAACGCAAAACTCATACAAAATCAGCCTAAAAATATGCGCAAATTTGTTCTTTTGACAAAGTAACTTTTTGTTTACTTTTAAATTGCCTGACTGTAGCCTGACAAAGGCTTTCTGTTTGAACCCGTCCTGCATGCAAATTAAATATCATAAGACATTATGCAAAAAGGAGCAATGAGGCCTTGCGAGCCCCATTGCTCCTTTCATTTACCGCAAAACAGAATCTCAGAATTTAACGGGAAGCGGATTTTGCTCGTGAACCTTTTCCATGAGCGCAATTTCCTGCTTGATCTTTTCAGGCTTAATCACAAGCTCGCCGCCGTTGAGCAAATGATTGTAGACCATGGTGTAATATTCGTCCACCGCTGACGTAAACGCACTGCCGGTAAGATCCTCATCAAACTCGTACCATTTCAGCTTCTCCCCACAGTAGGCCGGCGAACCGTCCTCATGGCTAAGCGGTTCCAGAATCAGTTTCTGCTTCGGAGCCTCTTCTTCCTTAAAGTACTTGTAATTCAGATGCGTCAGCGTTGCTTTCAAACCGCCGCGCGTTCCCTGGATCTTATAGTTATAATCGGAATAAGCGTCGCAGGAGTTGATTTCAATATCGAAGACCGGGCGACCCGGGTGCATCAACAGAATTTTAACATAATCTTCGGCATCGCCAAAGGTATTCGCTTGCCCCAAACGGGAAACAATAACCTCCGGCAGCTTGTCGCAATCCAAATCCATCAGGTCAAGCACCTGCTCCATGGGGTGCGGGCCGGTGTTGCGCAGGCTTCCGCCATAAAAGCGCTGGCTGCACTGCCAGTCCCAACGGCGGGCAAAGCCGGAAAACGCCACGCTGATCTGTTTGATCTCGCCCAGCACACCGCTGTTAATGATCTCCTTCACACGCTTATAAGCCGGGGCATAGTGCGATTGCTGGAACACTGTCAGCATCACATTGTTTGCCTTTGCCGCGTCGATCATATCCTGGCATTCGGCTGCATGAGCAGAAAACGGTTTCTCTACCACGACGTTCAGTCCGTGATTGAGCAGATCCATAGTGATCGGGTAATGTTCGTTAGAAAATGTGGAATTTACAACAATGTCCAAATCATTACGGTTAAAAAGCTCTTTATAATCGCTGTAGACATCACAGCCAAAGTCTTTTTTTGCGCGCTCACGACGGAATTCAATCTGATCTACCACAGCAACCACATTGAACAGCTTGTTCGCCTCGCTAAGAAAATACGCGCCATGAATATCACGGCCGC
>JAHZES010000062.1:1798-3809 GCA_019421725.1 Clostridiales bacterium
TAAACTCGTTCCTTTCCCAGATGAATAATTTTCGGCTTTTGCCTGCATTTGCTGGTACCGATATATATATTAAGCTACAAAATACGGGCAAAAGTCAATCATTTTTTTTAAATTCTGAATTATAGCAAGCTTTTTCCTTGATTTTTTTGAAAATATGCGCGAAACATTTTGTAAAAAATGAACCCCCGGAGAGCACAAAAAACTATAATTTTACACAGACTTTACTTGCCACTGTTTTGACCTTTACGCGGATGCGGTATGCTGAAAACAAATGCGGCAGACTTTTTTAGAGATCGCATTTTGAAAGCTGATTCTATTTTGCAGGAGGATTTCTTTATGAACCGCGAGCCCGAGCTGCTTCTGACCTATTACGACAACGCACCTTCGCTGGCACAGAACGCCTATTTGTTTTCTCTTTCTGCCCGCGGAAGCGCAGTCTCCTGTATTGGAATGCGCCGCGAGGCCTGCATTCTCTCCGCTTCGCTGACAGAGCTTGTGTTCCACGAGGTATTGCTGCCTGCGGGCGGAAGCGGATTTTTTCTGACCGACCAAAAACCGCCGGAATACCTTGCCGCGCTTTGCAAAGAAATGAAGCCCGGATTCATCTCTCTGCAAAATTTACTGACCGATCTTCTGTTCGGAACGGTACCTTCCCCTTCGCTGACTCTCCTGAATCAGTCTTTGGGAGAAAGCGTTTGCCTGCTCGGCCTGGCCGGACGCAGGCAAAGTAAAAAACAGGTGCTTTTTCCTCCCTGCCGCTCTGCTGTGGAGCAGCTTGCCGCGCAGTTGAAGCATTCGCTGCTGAACGGCGCTCCACTTTCCCCGCAGCTTTGGATCCTCTGTTACCTGCTGGATGCGACCGGACTTTGGAACCGCTTTTTTTCACGCCGGGAGCTTGCTCTGGCACGAAAACGCATTCCAAAAATGAACCACACACTGGCCGGACGGATTCTCGGTACGATCGACCGGATAGACAGCGCGCTGACCATGGAAAATTTTTGCGCCTGCTGAAAAAGCACCGCGGTTCCGCATCTTAAAACGGCGGAACCGCGGTGTTTTCATTTGAATTTTAGCTGCGGAAAAAGGCCTCGAACGCGCGGAACGTCATAAAGACATCCAGCTTGGAAACAACCTCCAGCGGTGCGTGCATGGAAAGCACCGGTACGCCGACATCCACAACATCGACATTAAGATTCGCGATATACATGGCAACGGTACCGCCGCCGCCAATATCCACACGACCCAGCTCTCCCGTTTGCCAAACGACGCCGGCGTCATCCAGAATTTTACGCACAGAGCCCATATATTCCGCCGTTGCATCCGATGTGCCGGACTTCCCTCGCGAACCGGTATATTTTGTAATCACAACGCCGCCATTGCAGTATGCAGAGTTGTTTTCCTCATAAGCGGACGCATAGGCCGGGTCATAGGCAGCGTTGACATCTGCCGAAAAACAGGTAGACCGGCGGAACACTTCCCGCGCGGGCACATTCTCCATAGCGGCAAGATCTTCGATGAAATGACGCAAATAGTCACACTGCAGGCCGGTATTGCCTTCGCTGCCGATCTCCTCCTTGTCCGTCAAAACCGTAACGGTGGTGTGCTCCGGCTGCTCGACCGCCAGCGCCGCCGTAAAGCTGGTATAGGCACAGACGCGGTCGTCATGGCCGTAGGAACCGATCATGCTGCGGTCAAAGCCGATATCTACCGCGCGAAATGCCGGAACCATAGTCAGATCGGCAGAGACAAAATCATCTTCGGTAATGCCGTATTTTTCATAAATCAGCATCATAATGTTTGTCTTAACGGAATCCGCTCCGTCGTCATCTCCCAGCGGGCGGCTGCCGATGAGAATATCGAGATTTTCACCGTCAATTGCCTTCGCCATGGTTTTTTGCATCTGCTCTCCGGCCAGGTGCGGCAGCAGGTCGGTCACACAAAACTGCGGGTCTTCGGCATCCTCTCCCAGACGAATATCCACACAGGTCCCGTCCTTCTTTACAACGCGGCC
>JAHZES010000062.1:3819-10592 GCA_019421725.1 Clostridiales bacterium
GCAGTGCCAGCGGAATGGTCGTCCACTGGTACTTTTTAATTCCACCATAGTAGTGAGTGTCAAAAAACGCTAATCCTGTTTTCTCGTAAAGCGGATTCGGTTTCAGGTCCAGCCTCGGCGAATCAATGTGAGCTGCCGCAATGCGCACGCCCTCGGCGCAGGGCTTTTTGCCGAAAACCGCAAGAATAATCGCCTTGTTGCGGTTGTTCAGGTAAACCTTATCGCCTGCTTTGTACGCGGCTTTTGCATTAAACGGCACAAATCCCGCCGCCTCTGCATGCCTGATGGCATAGACGACGGCTTCGCGCTCCGTTTTGGCTTCATTCAAAAACTCCTTGTAGGCTTCGCAGTATTCATCCGCCTGTTTTACAGTTTCGGCGCCGGCGCGGATCACTCCGTTTTTTTTGCTGCGCAGCAGCTTTTCTTTCATCTGCTCCAGATTTGTTTTTTCTCCCATTGGAAAACACCCTTTCATCATGTTTGAGTTGCGTTTTTAATCAGGCAACCGCCGGAAAACCAGGCGGCAGCGGTTCAGGATTTGTACAGGCTTCGGTAGATCTCGCAGCGGCGGTGGATCCGCGCCACATACTGCGCTGTATCGGCATAGGGAATTTCCCGCAGCGTGATCCCGTCGTCGGAATAATCGGAATTCTGCAGCCATTTCTGCACACCGTTCAGCCCTGCGTGATAGGCTGCCGCGACCGTGTCCGGCTCCGTGAATTTTTCAAACAGAATCGAAAGAAAATAAACCCCGTAGCGGATATTGATTTCGGGGTCGAACAGGTCGGCACGCACATAGCGGTCATCCTCCGCGGTCAGCGTCTGCAGCCACTCCAGCGTAGAGGGCAGAAGCTGCATCAACCCACAGGCATCGTTGACGGAAACCGCATTCGGTCTGAAATCACTTTCGGTTTTAATCATTGCGTAAACAAATGCGGAATCCACGTCATATTCTGCGGCGTAACGCTCTACATATTCAGAATACTTTCTGGGATAGGATGTGCGCTGATAAGCACGGTAAGCCAAAAACAACCCCACGGCGGCGCCAATCAGCACCAAGGCGCTGAGCGCCGCGGAGGCCGCGCCATGTCTTTTTTCGATTTTTTCGTGCTTCATCTGTCAATTCCCTCCCCGGCTTTTTTGGGAAAACGCTATTTGTGAAGAAACAAACGGATCCAGCGCCGCACAGCTTCTTCAAACACGGCCGGATCTTCATTGTTTTCAAAAACGGCGCATACACGCCGACGGTAAAATTCATCGGGTTGCTGTGCCGAGATCCGGCGCAAAGCCTCTTCTTCGGTGATCCCGTCCCTCGCCATGATCCGGCGGCAGCGAACCGCCCGGCGGGCAAGCACCGCAACGGTTTGACTGCAAAGCGCGTCGGCACCGCTTTCAAACAAAAGCGGCGCGTCCAAAACCACTGCCTCCGTCTGGGCAGAGCCGATCTCCGCGCGGACACGATCCATAATCGGCGGATGCGTGATCGCGTTAAGCTTCAGCTCGTTTTCCCGACTGGAAAATGCAATTGCGGCCAGCCTTTTTCGGTTCAGCGTTCCGTCTTTCAGCAGAACCTCCCCGCCAAACGCCCTGGCAAGCGCCTGTAAGCACACGCTGTCTGTCCGCGTTACCTCTCCTGCAACACGGTCGCAGTCGACCACTGTGCAGCCCTCCTGCGCAAAAACAGCTGCGGCAACGCTTTTTCCCGCTCCGGTCGGCCCCGTTAACCCTAAAACCCTTTTCTGCATTTTCAGAATCCTCTCCTGCTATTGTGAAGCCGGTCATACGTCAAGAAATGAAAACCCGGCCGCACGGATCAGACGGTTATAAACCGCAAGACCGACCCCGTTCTGCGACGGGCAGCGCGCAAAAACCTTTTTTGCGCCGCGTTCGTCCAGCAGCCGGAGCGCGTCAAAGAGCAGCCGCGCCTGCGAAGCGCTGTCATCCTCCCTACCATAAGAGACAGACGGCACCCGGAGCATCGGTTCATCCTCCTCAAAGCAAAGCGCAAACACGCCCGGCTGCACATGGGAATTTACATAATCAAGATATGCCTGCCTTGCGCCGCGCAGAATCGTAACCTCCGCGGACGGCGCATAATGCTTGTATTTCATTCCTGGAGAAATTGCCTTCTGTCCCTCGGCCAGCTTGTGCGTGACTGCCGGATCGATCTCCAGATCGCCAAGCACCGCATAAAGCTGCTCCGGCGTAATTCCGCCCGGACGCAGCAGCCGCGGACGGCCGGCAGCAAGCGTCACTACCGTAGATTCCACACCGACGCCGCATTCTCCGCCGTCAAGCACCGCGTCGATTTTCCCGTCCATATCAAGCAAAACGTGCTCGGCACATGTCGGGCTCGGCTTTCCGGAGCTGTTGGCGGAAGGCGCTGCCAACGGCACGCCGGCCGCCCGAATAATTGCCTGCGCCGCCGGATGGGACGGGAAACGCACCGCCACAGTAGAAAGCCCCGCGCTGACTTCCTCCGGAATGCATTCCGCTTTCGGCAGAATGATCGTCATGGGCCCCGGCCAATAAGCCTCGGCCAGCGCACGGGCCTGCGCCGGAAATTCCCGTACCAGCGGCAGAATATCCTCCAGCCGGGCAATATGCACGATCAGCGGATTATCCATCGGACGCCCTTTTGCCGCAAAAATTTTTGCAACCGCGCCGTCATCCAGCGCATTTGCCGCCAGACCGTAAACCGTTTCGGTCGGAACGGCGACCAGCTTTCCCTCCCGCAGCAGCTCTCCTGCACGGGCAATTCCCTGTTCATCGGCCTTCAGCCGCTCTGTTTTCATTTTCCATTCCTCGAATCCTTATTACTTATTCCGCAGCCTGTTCCGCGCCGAGCTCCTCTGTCCGGGATGCAGTGATCAGCGCATCGATCACCTCATCCAGATCGCCGTTGAGCACATCGCCCAGGCGGTAAAGCGTCAGGCCGATGCGGTGATCGGTCACGCGGCTTTGCGGATAATTATAGGTACGAATACGCTCCGAACGGTCGCCGGTTCCCACCTGAGAACGACGCTCGCCCGCAATTTGGGACTCCTGCTCCTGGCGCTTTGCGTCAAGCAGGCGCGAACGAAGCACCCTGAGCGCTTTGTCCTTATTTTTGTACTGGCTGCGTTCATCCTGACATTCTACCACTGTACCTGTCGGCAAGTGCGTCACGCGAATGGCGGACGAAGTTTTATTGATATGCTGGCCGCCTGCGCCGCTGGAACGGAAGGTGTCGATCTGAAGATCCTTTGGATCCAGATCGAATTCCACCTCTTCCGCTTCGGGCAGCACCGCAACGGTCACAGTGGATGTGTGGATTCGCCCCTGTGTTTCGGTTTCCGGCACACGCTGCACCCGGTGCACTCCACTTTCAAATTTCAGCCGGGAATACGCTCCGAAACCAGAAATCAGAAAACTGATCTCCTTAAACCCGCCAAGCTCCGTTTCATTGACATTCATCAATTCGGTCTGCCAACCGCGCGACATCGCATACATGGAATACATCCGGTAAAGCACGGCAGAAAATAACGCGGCTTCTTCCCCACCGGCGCCGGCGCGGATCTCTACGATCACATTTTTGTCGTCGTTGGGGTCTTTGGGCAGCAACAGTACGCGGAGCTCGGCCGCGGCAGTCTGTTCCTGACGGCGCGCTTTTTCCAGCTCTTCCGCTGCCATCTCCTTCAATTCCCGTTCCAGCTCCGCGTCATCCAGCATCGACCGCGCATCCGCCGCCTGCCTTTGCGCTTCGCAATATTCGCGGTATTTCAGCACGATTGGCTCGATCTCCTTATACTCCCGGATCACCGAACCGTAGCGTCCGGCATCCGCCGCAACGGCCGGATCGTAAAGCTGCTGCGAAAGCTGCTCGTATTTTTCTTCGATCGCTCGAACCTTCTCAAACATCAGGCCTTCTCTTCCTCTCCGGGCTGCTCCTGCGGACGGACAATTTTGCGGATATTCTTTTCGATTTTTGCGCGCGGAGCCATCAGCTCGCGCCCGCATTTTTCGCACCGCAAACGAAAATCCATTCCGGAGCGCAGCACCAGAAAACGACGCGCACCACACGGATGTTCCTTTTTCATTTCCAGAATATCACCGACTCGAACATCCATTCGACGTTCCCTCCACTTTTGAATAATATCAATTTTATTTTATCACAATCTGACGCAAAAAGCATCCCCGCTCATAAAATCCGTTCCGAAAAGCATACCGCCGGAGCACGGCGCATAATAATGACCCGGAATCCCCCGCAAGAGCTCCATAAAAAGCGGGGAAAACGGAAAGGATTGAATTGAAAATGAAAGAATTCAGACCGGAGGGCTGGCTGATCGACACCGCCGAAAACCGCGCCGCACTGCGTTCTCAGGCTGCGCTTGGCGAAGCAATGCGCCTGCACCAGCTTCTGGAAGCACGCGCTGCCGTTTGCGACAGCGCGCATAACCTGATCGTAGATCTCGGGTGCATGAAGGGAATCATCCCGCGGGAGGAGGGCGCACTCGGCGTTGCGGAAGGCGCTGTGAAGGACATTGCGATGATTTCACGCGTTAACAAGCCGGTCAGCTTTTTTGTAACCGGATTCACCAGTGTAAACGGACGCCCCTACGCCACGCTTTCCCGCCGCATGGCACAGGAGGAATGCCGCCGGGAATACCTGAGCACACTGCGCCCCGGCGACATCATCGACGCAAGAATAACACATCTGGAACCGTTTGGCGCGTTCACAGATATCGGCTGCGGAATCCCGTCCCTGATCCCCATTGACGCCATCTCCGTTTCGCGCATTGATCATCCGCGGGAACGCTTTTCCCCGGGAATGAATATTCGCGCGGTCGTCCGCTCCATCGATGCGGACGGACGAATCTGCCTTTCACACAAGGAGCTGCTGGGAACGTGGGAAGAAAACGCCTCCCTGTTTGCTCCCGGCGAAACGGTTGCGGGAGTGGTGCGTTCGGTGGAAGACTACGGCATCTTTGTAGAGCTTACTCCAAATCTTGCCGGGCTGGCGGAACCAAAGGAAAACGTGCTGCCTGGGCAGCAGGCCAGCGTGTACATCAAAAGTCTCCTGCCGGAAAAAATGAAAATCAAGTTGATCATCATCGACACCTTTCAATACGATTACTCTCCTGCTGCGCCTGAATACTATTTTACTGGAAGTCATATGGATCGATTTATTTACTCTCCGGAATGTTCTCCGCGAAAAATTGAAACTGTTTTTGACGTTCTGCCGGAAGGCGGAGTTTTGCAGAGCCGCTAACCAGAAAACAGAGCTTCTAAAACAAAACTCCCAATCAGGGCAACGTGATTCCGAACAGGCGGTAAGTATTCTCTCTGCCGCGGTCGATCACTGCCTGCGCCTCCTCGCCGCGTATTTCGGCGATTTTTGCCGCCGTGTGAACGATCAGTGACGAATCGTTCCTTTTGCCCCGCAGCGGCACCGGAGTCATATAGGGCGCATCCGTTTCAAGCAGCAGCCGGTCGGACGGCACCTCGGCCGCCACCCTCACCGGCTGCACCGCATTTTTGAACGTTACTGCCCCTCCCAGACCGATCATCAGCCCAAGAGAAACCACCTCGAGCATCATTTCAACGCTGCCGGAAAAGCAGTGCACCACGCCGCGCGGCCGAAATTCACGCAGCAGCTCCAGCATGGAAGCGTGCGCCTCCCGGTCATGCAGAATAACCGGGAGATCAAAATCCTTTGCCAAAGCAAGCTGCGCGCGGATGAGCTCCATCTGCTTATCTCTTGGCGTATCATAATGATAATCCAGCCCGATCTCACCGACAGCGACAACTTTTTTCCCTGTCAGCAATGTAGCCAGCCGTTCCATGGAATCCGGACGGACGGTCTCCACGTCCAGCCCGTGGATCCCTACGGCAGCATAAATAAAGTCATACTGCTCCGCAAGCCGGATGCATTGATTGGCGCTTTCCAAATTGCTTGCTGCATTGATAACACCGCAGACGCCTTTTTGCGGCAGCGCGCGGAGAAGCCCGTCGCGGTCTTCTTCAAAAGCTTCGTCGTCATAATGCGCATGTGAATCAAAAATTCCGGTCAGCATGTTACCATCCTCCAAAATTCCCGCCTTTCTGCAGATCTCCGTTTACGGCCGTTCTTTCTTATTAAAAATGCGACACGACACAGAGACTCTCTCCGCCGTATCGCATTTTTTATTTATCACAAGGTCAATGCAGACGTGCGCCTGCGGGCAAATCGTCGGCAAAAACCACCTTAACGCCGCCGTCCGGCGTATCGCCGGCGATCAGCATCCCATTGCTCTCCACACCGCAGAGCGTAGCGGGCGCCAAATTGGCGATCACAATAATATTATGGCCGATCAGCTGCTCCGGGGTATAATGCTTTGCGATGCCGGAAACGATGGTTCTTTCACCCTCTCCGTCATCCAACGTAATTTTCAGAAGCTTCTTTGCGCGCTTGACCGGCTCACATGCAACGATTTTTGCAACGCGCAGCTCCACCTTGTCAAAGTCTTCGATTGTGATTTGCGCCTGCTTTTCTTTTGACTGCGGCTTTTCTTCCGCCGTTTTGGCATCTTTTTGCGCAGCCTCCTGCTGTTTTGCGATCATCTCGTTGAGCGCCGCGATTTCCTGATCCATATCGATCCGCTGGAACAGGATTTCGCCTTTTTTCACCGTAACATTGGCGGGCAGAACCCCAAATTGATTCAGCTTATCGTACTCTGTATCCGCTGCGGATGCACCGATCTGTTCCAGTGCGCGGGGCATTGTGGTCGGCATAAACGGCGCAAGCAGCGCGG
>JAHZES010000063.1:0-3940 GCA_019421725.1 Clostridiales bacterium
GCTTTCACTGTGGCGTGACACCCTGCAGGCCGATATTATCAAGGTGTACGGAGAGGCCGCCAGCGCACGCGTTTGTGCCGATTCCATACTGGACGGCCACAACATTCCAACGGTTTTTCCGCCGCAGGTACTGCAGGAAGCCAAAGAGATCGGCAGCCGCGGGCTAGCGGCCGAAGATGTAAAAAACAGGCTTGATCTGCGCGATCAGCCGATTTTTACTATTGACAGCGCCAGCGCAAAGGATTTGGACGATGCCATTTCCGTGCGCAAAACAGACTCCGGCTGGGAGCTTGGAGTTCACATCGCCGACGTTTCACATTATGTCCGTTCCGGCTCAGCGGTCGATCTGGAGGCCCGCCGCCGCGGCACCTCCGTCTACTTTGCCGACCGCGTTGTACCGATGCTGCCGGAGGTCATCTCCAACGGTGTTTGTTCTCTCAACGCCGGAACCGACAAACTGGCCTTTTCCGCTTTGATGAAAATTGCTTCGGACGGCCAATTGACCGAATACCGGTTTGTAAAAACCGTGATCGATTCCAAGGTGCGCGGCGTTTATGACGAAGTAAATGAAATCTATGCCGGAACCGCCGACAGTATGCTGCTGAAAAAATACGCTCCGGTAATGGACGGACTGACCGCCGCCCGCGAGCTTGCCGCCGTGCTGCGCGCCCGCGCCGCATCGAACGGAACCATGGAACTTGAGACGCGGGAGCCGTGCTTTGTGCTTAATGACGAAGGCGTCTGCGTAGATATGTATGCACGGAAAAGCGGCGAAGCGGAACAGATGATCGAACAGATGATGATCACCGCCAATCAGGCGGCTGCCAAGCTTGCGCAAAAAGCAAAGCTCCCGTTCGTTTACCGGGTTCATGAGGAACCTTCCCCCGACCGTTTGGAATCTCTGCGTGAACTGACCGGTCTTCTGGGGCTGGACGGACACGCCCTGCTGCCCGGCGTCACGCCGAAGGATCTTTCTGCCGTGCTGGAACGAGCCAAGAAAACCAAGTACGCAAGAATTATCTCTCACCAAATGCTGCGCACCATGGCCAAGGCACGCTACGACACCAAACCGCTGGGGCATTATGGCCTGGCGCTGAAGGATTACTGCCATTTTACTTCTCCGATCCGCCGTTATCCGGATACCTCGATCCATCGCATCCTTTCCGGCCTTTGTTCCGGAATGAGCAGTGATGAGCTCCGCCGCCGTTACGAAGCGTTCGCCGCCGAATCGGCTACGCAGTCCTCACAGTGCGAGATTCGCGCAATGGCCGCCGAACGCGCCGCCGAAGATTGCTATTCTGCAGAATATCTTGGCCAGCACATCGGCGAGGAATTTTTCGGAAACATCAGCGGCATCACTGAATGGGGCATTTATGTGGAACTGGAATGCTCCGCGGAGGGATTCATCCGTGCCGACTCGCTGCCCAGCGGATTCCTGTTTGACGGCAATCTTACCTTTACCCGCCGCAGCTCCGGCACCAGCTTGACCATCGGGGACCCGATGCAGGTCCGTGTGATTCGGACTGACGTTTCCTCCGGCCAAGTGGACTTTCTGCCGGTAAACTGCAAATAAAAACTTTCTCCCTGCATCGGCAGGGAGATTTTTTTGCGCAAAAAAAAACGGGAAGCGAAAAACGATACCGTTTTTCGCTTCCCGGAAAATCAGTTTGTTCAGCAATATGGCGCAATACGGCTGGCGGAAACAATACGGCCAAACCAGTTGGCATAATCGATCATGCCGGGCTTTCCGTTATAATCCAGGCGCTGTTCCTCCAACTCCTCCAGTTTCTCCAGCTTGCCGTCCAAATACAGCTTCATTTCCGTAATCGCGCTGTCGATACGGGCCAGCAGAGAACCGTAACGCATATCCATAATATCCCATCCAAGTGCCTTGTAAAGCTCGAACCAGTTTTCCATATGGCAGGCGCGCAGCGCTTCCATACGCTTTTTCAGTTCCGGCAGCTCGCTTTCCGCAAGGCGGCGCAGCTCTTCGCGGTCGCCCGCCTGATATGCCTTTGTAACACGCAGTCCCATTTCGCTCTTTTTCGCAAGCGTATACGCCACCCAGTAATTCATACGGAACATATTGTTGTAACGGCCATTACGCTCACAGGCAGGCTTCAAACGCTCTGCCAAAGCCGCATAATGCGCGTCCAACGGCAGCCCGTCGATATTTTTGTCGCACAGTCCGGTCAGAATATCCTGCCACATCAGGTACTTTGAGGGATTGTAAGATGTCATTGCAATGTCGTCCACGCCGGGAGTATTATCCAAGCCCTCCAGCGCAAGAAAATCATCATAATTCGCACCGGTAATGAATTCAAAGCGCTGCTTCAGCTTTTCGTAATCGATGGTTTCACTGTACCCGTGTTCTCCGTACAGTGAAAGCCCCAGCACATTGGTATTGTACAGACATTCGGTACCGTTATCTCCCCAGATGGTAACGAACACTTCCTTGATGCCTTCACGCTTGCACACATTCAGTGCCGCCTCGGTGCTCTTGAACGTGCGGTCCCAGTGCGGCCCATAGCCGATCCACGTCCAGATTCCGCCGGCAAAAATCGGCTCGCCGAATTTGCGGTGGCGCGCAATAGATGTCTCGTACGACTTTTCATCATTATGGTAATAATCCCAGTACACCAGCTGAACGTCCTTGGGGCAGCAGTCAACGACATCCTGCGGAATTTCGGTATCGTCGTAATAGCCAAGACCGCTGAAGAACATGTCGCTCCACATCATCGGCTGCAGGCCAAGCTCACGGACAATCGCCAGCACCCGCTCCAGATGCATTTTCATAATCTCCTGTGGTTTCACAAAACCGTGCTTGTCCAGAAAAGCGCCGCGGCCAAGGTTATACGCCTCGTCCATACCGATATGGACACGCTTGCTGCGGAACGGGCGGGTCGCTTCCACCAGCAGGTCACGGACAAACGCATATGTTTTTTCCTCATCCACCAGCAGGCAAACGTCGTTTTCACGAATATCGTCAAACACACGCCATTTGAGTACGTCGGACAAATGCGCCAGCGTCTGAATGCAGGGGATCATTTCAATACCAAACATATCGGCATAGTCGTCGCATTCACGCATGTCGGCCTCGGAATAGCGCGCACGCATGTAGCCGAAATACGGCTGCGGCTTCACATCAAAGCTGTCTTCACAATAGACCATGAACATATTCAAGCCCATCTGCGCCATCTGCCGCAGGGTCGTTTTGATCTCGGAAACCTTGATTACCGCATTTCCCTGAGAAACGTCGAACATGGGGCCGTTAAGCGTAAACTGCGGCTTTTCAGTCAGCGAAAATTCTGTTTCACCTGCCGAAAGATGCTGAACCAACAGGCTGAAGGCACGGAAAAAGTGAATTTTTCTGTCATATGTAATCGTGCCCTCGCCGTTTTTCACACAAACGGAAAGGTCGGCTCCGTCCTTCTGGATTACCGCGATCTTCATTCCGTCTTCGCACAGAGAAACGTTCAGATCAGCGCACAGCTCTCGAATACCGGCCTGCAGTTCCCTTGGTTCTCCAACAAAGTTCAGTTTCATTTTATCAATCATTCCTTTCGATCCTTCTATAATTCATGCATCCGTTGCATTTATTCTAAAGGAATTTACTGCAAAAAGCAATATACTTGAATCAAAACAATAAAAAAAGCATATGCAATCTAATATTTTTCCATAGTCCTGCCGGGCTGCAACGGCCCTGATTCCCATTCTCTGATAAATTCAGAACGAAACGCAAGCAGCTGGGCGGCAATTTGCGGCAGACGCTCGTCCGTCATCCGCGAAACGGGGGCCGAAATACTTACGGCATGGCGGCATCGCCCGGAGTAATCCGGTAAGGCAACGGCGACACAGCGAACTCCCATCTCATTTTCTTCCATATCGGTCGCATACCCTAACCGACAAACCCGCCTGAGTTCGTTTTCAAGGTCCTCCC
>JAHZES010000063.1:3950-10352 GCA_019421725.1 Clostridiales bacterium
TATGCGGCGTCAAAACACGGACCTTGCTGCGATTCCATATCTCGCGCGCCTCACGCCGGGAATCGCCCGCCAGCAGCGCCTTTCCCACCGCGGTACAGTAAAGCGGCTGTGCCATTCCGACGCGGGACACCATGCGGATAGAATTGACCGTCGGCTCCACCTTATCAATATATACAATATGATCGTCTTCCCGCTGCACCAGATGGACGGTTTCTCCCGTCCGGGCGGCAAGCCGCTCCAGATACGGGCGGACAAGCGTCTGAAAATCATTCTGCTCCAAAAGCCTTCCCGCGACACCGAGCAGCTTATAGGTCAGGCGGTATTTTCCGCTTTCCTCCTGCCGGACATAGCCCAACGCGGCGAGCGTATTCACCAGCCGAAACACGGTCGCTTTGTTCAGCTGCGTGGCGGCGGCCAGCTCGGTGATTCCCATCACCCCCTGCCGCGCCAGCGTTTCCAGCAGAGCGAAAAGCCGTTGTGCCGCACGCATTGTGTTGTTTTCCTCCATATGAATCACCATACCTTTGCCGAACCGCCCTGAAAGCCTTCAAACGGTACCGGCCGGTCAATTTACGCAAGATTTTTGCTTGTCTTCCCGGCCATTGTAGCACGATTTTTGGAATGTGGCAAGAAACTCTTGACACCAATATTTTTTTTGTTACAATAAGCTTAGTTGTTTCATGTTTTAAAACGTTGTTTCGCCTGATAAAACAACTCCATATTTTCTCTTGCTAAAACACGTCAATCAGCTTCTGCAAAACGCCGCGTGCCGGAACCTGCAGGAGCATAAGAAAGGAACGGGATCATTTATGCAGGAAGTATTAAAACAAATCGAAGCGATCGGTATTGTTCCTGTGGTTAAAATCGACCATGCGGAGGACGCTGTTCCGCTGGCACAGGCACTCTGCGACGGCGGCCTGCCTTGCGCAGAGGTCACCTTCCGTACCGCTGCGGCCGCGGATGCGATCAAGGCGATCTCCAAAGCGTTTCCGCAGATGCTGGTGGGCGCCGGAACCGTTTTGACAACCGAACAGGCGGACGCCGCAATGGAAGCCGGAGCAAAATTTCTGGTCAGCCCCGGGCTGAACCCCGCTGTAGTTCGCTACTGCGTGGAAAAGGGTTACCCGATTGCGCCGGGCTGCGCAAATCCCAGCGATATTGAGCAGGCTCTCGCGCTTGGGCTGGATGTTGTGAAATTCTTCCCGGCAGAGGCTGCCGGAGGACTGCCGATGATCAAGGCGATGAGCGCTCCTTACGGTTCGCTCAAGTTTATGCCCACCGGCGGCATCAATGCCTCAAACCTGAACACTTATCTTGATTTTCCGAAAATCCTTGCCTGCGGCGGCAGCTGGATGGTCAAGGCCGATCTGATCAATAACGGCGATTTTAACGGTATCCGTGCTCTGACACGCCAGGCTGTCGAGGAAATGCTCGGCTTTACCGTGGCTCATGTCGGCATCAACTGCGATTCCGCCGAAAACGCCCGCGCCGTTTCCGGCAGTTTTGCCTCGCTTTTCGGTTTTGCCGCCAAAGAAGGAAACAGTTCTGTTTTTGCCGGCACCGGCATTGAGGTCATGAAGAACGGCGGTCTTGGCGCAAAAGGCCATATTGCCGTGCGTACCAATTATCTGAATCGCGCCATCGCCTACCTGGAGCGTCAGGGCATCCGCTTTAATCAGGATTCCGCCAAATTCAACGCCAAGGGTCAGATGGTCGCTATCTACCTGGCGGATGAAATCGGCGGGTTTGCCGTACATCTGGTTCAGAAATAAAGAAAGGAACGAATACGACTATGAAAAGAATCGTAACCTTCGGCGAGCTGATGGTTCGCCTGCAGCCTTACAATTACGAACGCTTTGTTCAGGCGGATCATCTGGAATTCACCTTTGGCGGCGGTGAGGCAAACGTTGCTGTTTCGCTGGCCAATTACGGCATGGGTGCCGCCTTTGTCACCAAGCTCCCTGCGCACGCCATCGGTCAGTGTGCTGTTAACAGCCTGCGCCGCTACGGCGTTGACACCAGCCTGATCACCCGCGGCGGCAGCCGCGTCGGCATCTATTACAACGAAAAGGGCGCGGCTCAACGCCCCAGCGTCTGCATTTATGACCGTGCGCATTCTGCCATTGCAGAAGCCACGACCGCCGACTTTGACTGGGACAAGATTTTCGACGGCGTCGACTGGTTCCACTTCACCGGTATTACCCCCGCCCTTGGCCCGAACGTGGTGGAAATCTGCCGCGAGGCCTGCAAAGCTGCAAAAGCGCACGGCGTCAAGATCAGCTGCGATCTGAACTATCGCGGCAAGCTCTGGACCCGCGATGAAGCCCGCGCCGCAATGAGCGATCTTTGCCAGTACGTTGACGTCTGCATCTCCAACGAAGAAGACGCTAAGGACGTTTTCGGCATTGAAGCGGAAAACACCGATATCGACAGCGGAAAGCTGAACACCGAAGGCTACAAGAGCGTTGCGAAGCAGCTCGCGGATAAATTCGGGTTTGAGAAAGTTGCAATCACCCTGCGCGAAAGCCACAGCGCATTTGACAACGACTGGAGCGCCATGCTTTATGACGTTGCTTCCGGCGAATACTGCTTTTCCAAAAAATACAGCCTGCACATTATCGACCGCATCGGCGGCGGCGACAGCTTTGGCGGCGGGTTGATTTATTCTCTGCTCAGCGGCAAATCCACGCAGGATGCCGTGGAATTTGCAGTTGCTGCCAGCGCGCTGAAGCATTCGGTAGAAGGCGACTATAACATGATGACCGTTTCCGAGGTTGAAAAACTTGCGGGCGGCAACGGTTCGGGCCGCGTTCAGCGCTGATTTTGTTTTTCTCTCTTCCCGCGGTGTGACTCCCGCGGGCTTTCCTCTTGATTCTGCCGGCAGCCTTTCACTGCCGGCAGTTTTTATTTTTCAATTGACGAAACCCGGCCAACGCCTTACAATAGGCACAGGGGAAGTATACTGGCATTTTCTTTGGGAAGGCGGCCGTTCCTCCTGCCGTCCTATTCATTTTTCAGAAAGGAGCTGCCGGCAGTGAAGCTGATCCATCTTTCCGATCTGCATCTTGGCAAACGAGTCAATGAAATACCGATGCTGGACGATCAGAAATATATTCTGGCTCAAATCCTGCAAATTGCGGACGCAGAGCAGCCGGACAGTGTATTGATTGCCGGTGATATCTGGGACAAACCGGTCCCGGGCGCAGACGCCGTCGCAGTATTTGACGAATTTCTGGTGCAACTGGCAAAGCGCAGGCTTTCGGTGCTTCTGATTCCCGGAAATCACGATTCGCCCGAACGTGTTTCGTTCGGCGGACGGCTGATGGCGCAAAGCGGCGTATATTCGGCACGCCCCTACGACGGAACACTGACCCCTGTTGCACTGCAGGACTCGTTCGGCAGTGTTTTCTTTTACCTTCTGCCACACCTCAAGCCCCTGCCTGTTCGGCGGCTTTTTCCGGAGGAGCCCATCGAAAGCACCAACGATGCGGTACGCACCGTTCTGGCGCATGCTGCGCCAAACCCTGCCGAGCGCAACGTATTGGTAGCGCATCAGTTTGTTACGGGCGCGGCCGCCTGTGACTCCGAGGAGCTTTCCGTCGGCGGTAGCGATAATGTGGACGCTTCGCTTTTTGCGCCCTTTGATTACGCCGCGCTCGGCCACATTCACAATCCTCAGCACATTCTCCGTCCAGAGGTTCGCTATTGCGGCACTCCGCTGAAATACTCCTTTTCCGAAGCGAAACACGAAAAATCCGTCACCGTCGTCGAGCTTCTGGAAAAGGGCAATACGATCATCCGCACCGTTGCGCTGCACCCGCTCCACGATATGTTGGAAATTCGGGGAAGCTACAATGAAATTACCGCCAAAAGCTTTTATGACCGCTTGGACCGTGAAGCTTATCTGCATGTAACATTGACTGACGAAGAGGACATTCCTGATGCGATCGGTAAGCTGCGAACTGTCTATCACAACCTGATGAAGCTCGATTACGACAACTGCCGGACCCGCAGCTCGGCAGATTTTTCCCAAAGCGTACGGACCGAACAGAAAAAACCTGCGGAGCTTCTTGCGGAGTTTTACCGGGAACAAAACGGACAGGCGCTTCTGCCGCAGCAAGCCGCGTTTGCCGAAGAACTGATCGAAAAAATCTGGGACACGCCGTAAGGCCGCCCATTTAGCCTTTATCTGGGCGAACGCCGCAGTATTCCAACAAATGATACCGTTCTGAAAGGAGCGTTTCGGCATGCGTCCGATCAAACTGACGCTTTCCGGCTTTGGCCCCTATGCGGGAGAAACGGAAATCGATTTTGCAAAGCTTGGCACCAGCGGCCTTTATCTAATCACCGGGGACACCGGCGCCGGTAAGACCACTATTTTTGACGCGATCACCTATGCGCTTTACGGAGAAGCAAGCGGTGCGAACCGCAGCGCCGAAATGCTGCGGAGCAAATACGCCTCTTTCGACACGCCGACGTTTGTTCAACTCATTTTTTCCTGCCGCGGAAAAAATTATACCGTGCGCCGGAATCCGGAATACGAACGCCCCGCCAAACGCGGAAACAAACAGGTTTTCCAAAAGGCAGAGGCTTCGCTTTCTTATCCGGACGGACGGATCGTGGACCGCACCGCGCGTGAGGTCACCCGCGCGGTGGAAGAGCTGTTGGGGCTTAGCCGAGATCAGTTTTCCCAGATCTCGATGATCGCCCAGGGCGATTTTCTGCGGCTGCTGCTTGCCTCGACCGAAGAACGGCAAAAGATTTTCCGGCAGCTTTTTAAAACCGACCGCTATGAAGCGTTACAGAAACAGCTGAAGGACGAGGCTCTGCAGTTGGAACGCGCCTGCATGGAGCTGCGGGCAGGTATTCAGCAGGAGCTGCGGGCGGTCTCGTGCGATGCAGACGATTTTCCGGATTCTTCCTCTCTGAGCGAAGCAAAAGAAAACCGACTGCCCATGCCGGAAACACTTGCTTTGATCGAACGGCTGCTGCAAACGGACAGCGACCGCTTGAACCGTCTGCAGGCAAATCTGACCGAGCTGGAGAAACAGCGCGAACAAATCAATCAATCGCTTGGCAGAGCCGAAGAACGCCGACGCGCGGAGCTTGGGTTAAAAAGGGCACAGGAGCAGCTGGCGCTGCTTTTACCACGGCAGCAACAGCTGGAAGCCGCTCTTTCTGCCGAACAGGCGCGGCAAACGGAAGAAGAAGCACTCACTGCGCAGGCCGCCCAACTTCGCGCCGTTCTTCCGCGCTACATCCGTTTGGACGAGCTGACCAGCGGCATCCGGCAGCAAACCGAAGGCTGTGAGACCCTTGCAAAAAAAATTGCCGGGCAAACTTCCCGGCTGGCGGACGACCGCGCAAAATTGCTGCAGCAAAAAGCGGAACTGGAAAGCCTGAAGGCTTCCGCAGCCGAGCTGGAGCAGCTGCTCCAGGCACAAAAGGATGTCGGCCTGCGCCTGCAAAATCTGCAGCTTCTGCAGAAGGACCGACAAAGACTTGCAAAAAAGGCCGCGGAATTCCAGGCGGCTCAGGCCAGTTACCAACAGGCGCAGCGGCAGGCGGAGGCCGCCAGACAGCTCGCCGATCGGCTGCAGCGCAGCTATCTCGACGCACAGGCCGGGATTCTTGCCGCGGGGCTGCAGGATGGCGTCCCCTGCCCTGTCTGCGGCGCACCGCACCACCCGCACCCCGCTCTTTTCCTCGCAAATGTTCCGGAAAAGCACGAACTGGAGCAGGCAAAGCAGAAGGCAGACCGGCTGCAGACCGTCGCTACCGGCCGAAGCGAAGCCGCCGGTTCCCTGCAGGGAGAGGGCAAATCTCTTCAGGAGCAGGTCCTCCGCGCGGCGCAGGCACTGTTCGGCGAATGCCGGTTCGGTGAGCTTGAGGAACTCTGCTCCCGGATGCAAAACGGACTTTCGGCAGAAGTCTCGACACTTCAGCAGCAGTTGACAAAAAAACGGGCGCAGCTCGATCGCTTCCAAAGGCTGGAGGTCTCCGTTCCGCAGCAGGAAACCGCTCTGCACGCATCGGAACAGCAATGCCACCGTGAAGAGCTTACGCTGGCCGGACTGCAGGCGCGGCTTGCGGCCGATATATCCGAACAGAAAAAACTGACCGGCGAGCTGCAGTACCCCTCGCAGCAGGATGCGCAAAAGCGGCTTGCCGAATTGGCAAAGCGTTGTGATTCGCTCAGAGTAGCACGGGAGAATGCGCAAAAGCAGCTGGAAGACTGCCGCAGACAGATCGATCTGCAAAAGGGTACCGTCCAATCACTGCAAAAACAGCTGCAGGAGGGCGAACCCGCGGATGCCAGCGCCCTGCAGGCACAGCTCGCCCGGCTGGACGCATCCAAAACTCTGCTGACGGAACAGGAAAAACTGCTGAACGTCCGCCTTT
>JAHZES010000064.1:0-9557 GCA_019421725.1 Clostridiales bacterium
CGGCTCAGCGAAACCGGAAACGGCCGGAGGTTCGCGCTTTTTTGGAATTGCATCCTCGCCAGCGCAGGCAGCGGGTCAAAGCGAAACATCTCTACGCTGCCCTGCCGCGTTACCGTAGGCGCCTTGCCCGGCATACCTCCGTTGGCAAGCAACCTCATCGGGATCCCCTGTTCCGCTGCCTGCGCCAAGCAGGCTGCCGAAGCACGGATCCCCTGTTCAATATCTTCTTCATCGTGCCGCGCCCTTGCTTCATCCCGCCGCGTCTGCATATTCAGGATCACTGCGACGGTCTGGTCAGAGATGCAGTCGTTGTTGCGCACCATCATTTTCCCTGCCCGTGCAGTGGCCGGCCAGTGGATACGGTTGGCGGAATCAAACCGGGTATATTCCCGCACGCCTGAAACATAAAACGGATCGGTAATCAGCCGGCGGCGCACCACTGTCTCTCCGTTCAGTCCGCTCGGCGTCAGCGAAACCGTTTCGGAATCCAGCGGCTTCGGCAGCACCGTTACCTCTGCCCGAACGGCAACCGGCATGGAAAGCGATTCCCGCCCGAATAAATCAGTCGCGACAATCGTAATCTTCCCCACCCCGAACACCCCGCGGCGCAGGCATTTGACTTTCCACCGCCGCACGATGCGGTGATGGCTTTTCAGCACAAAAAAGCTCGGTACAAATCGCGTCTGGTCGGTCACGACCGATTGTGAACCGGCATAATCCAGCCATTTTGAAGTCGTGATCTCGGTTTTTGCCCACGGGATCGGAAGCCATTTGTTATTTGTTACGGTCTCTACCAGTTCGATCTCATCGCCCTCGAACGCTTCATCCGTACTGAATTGGCATTCATATGTCAGCCGTTTGTTCCAGCACCGCAAATATATCTGCCGTTCCGCAACAAAAAAGATCAGAATGATTACCAGAAGCACATAAAAGATCACAGGAACACCTCCGCTCTGTGCGCCGGCATCTTTATTCGGCGGATTCGATCGGCACGCGCGTTTCCGCCAGGATCTGGCTCAGCACGGCGGTGGCCGGTTCGGCCCCCTGCGTCAGGCTGCGCCCCTTGCACAAAATGCGGTGCGCAAGCACGTCGGCACAGACCGCCTTGACATCGTCAGGCAGCACAAAATCACGACCGGCTACTGCGGCATGCGCCTGCGCGGCGCGCTGCAGCGCCAATGTGCCGCGGGGACTGACACCCATGCGGATCGCCGGGTGAGAACGGGTGGCCGTCACCAGCTCGATCAAATAGTCCCGCACAGCGCCGCCGACCCGGACGGTTCTTACCGCTCGCTGTGCTTCGACCAACTCTTCTCTGCGGACTACCGCGTTCAGCGCACCTGCCGGATCGCCCTCCAGCCGCGCGGAAAGCATTGCCTTTTCAAATTCCGGCGCGGGATACCCCATGCTCAGGCGCATAAAAAACCGATCCAACTGCGCCTCCGGCAGCGGAAACGTTCCCTGTATTTCCACCGGGTTTTGAGTAGCGATCACAAAAAACGGCTTTTCCAGCGAATAGGTCACGCCGTCCACCGAAACCTGGCGCTCCTCCATGCATTCCAGCAGGCTCGACTGCGTTCTGGGCGTTGCGCGGTTGATTTCATCGCCCAGCAAAATATTCGTGAATACCGGCCCGGGACGGAACGTAAAATCAGACGTCTTCTGGTCAAAAAAATTGATCCCCGTCAAATCGGACGGCAGCAGATCCGGCGTGAACTGTACCCGGTGAAACCGGCAGTCGATCGATTTTGCCAATGCCTTGGCCAATGTGGTCTTGCCTGTTCCCGGCAGATCCTCCAGAAGAATATGTCCTTCGCACAAAACCGTCAGGATCACCTTTGCGATCACATCGCTTTTTCCCTGAATCACGCTTTCCATGTTCCTCTGCAGGCGCTCGGCCAGCGGCCGGATCTGAAGTATTTCCATAACGAGACATCCTTTCGCTTTTCTGTATTTGTGTGAAGCTTTGACAAAATCAATTAATTAGTTAACGAATTTAAATTTATATTAACACAACTTACGAAAAAGTACAAGGCAAATTTTGAGACCCGTAAAATTTGCAACGACTTGAATGAGCAAAACACCATGCTGAAAAGCGGCACGAAAAAATGGACGTATTCGCTTGACAGACATGCCTGAAAAACAGTATAATAAGCGGGAGTAATGGAGAGATGACGCGAGGGCGTGCGAAGCCCTGCTCATTTCTCCTTTTTTGTTTGTCAGAACGGCTTTCCGCATTGGTTTGCGGGAGAAAGGGTGACGATTGATGGAGCTTGCAGATTCTCCGGTGATCGCAGCGGTACGGTCTCTGCCGGAGTTTGAAGAGGCGCTGGTATCTCCTGCTGAAACGTTGTTTCTTCTCAGTGCCAGCCTTCTCAGCTTGGAAGAATACATTCGGCGCGCACACGAAAAGCAGAAGCACGTATTCGTGCACATGGACCTGACCGAAGGCCTTGGAAAGGATGCGGCCGGGATCACATTTCTGCGGCAAATCGGCACCGACGGCGTCATCAGCACGCGCGGTTCGCTGATCCGCATTGCACGGGAGCACGGGCTGCAAACGGTTCAGCGCTTTTTTATTGTAGACTCGCACTCGGTGGAAACGGCAATTGAATCGATCCGTTCCTGTTCTCCGGACTGCGTGGAGCTGATGCCCGGGGTCATTCCGAAAATTCTTCGTCGGCTGTGCGAACGGGTTTCGGTTCCCGTGATCGCCGGCGGACTGATCGAAACCAAGGAAGAAATTATTGCGGCAATCAACGCGGGGGCCGCGGCGGTTTCCACCGGGCGCCCGTCTTTGTGGTACGAATGAAAGGATGGTTTTCACCATGAAACACGATTATTCCTCTCTGCTTGGCAAACCGATTGCCTGCAGCTGCGGTCAAACACATTTCTGTCCGATGGAACGGGTAGAAACCGGGGAAGGCGCTCTGAATGCGCTGCCGGAGATTTTGCGTGCGCACCGTTGGGAAAACGTGCTGATCGCCGCGGACGAAAACACCTTTGGCGTGTGCGGCGTCCGTGTGGAGCAGCTTTGCCGGGAATCCGGTGCGGCGGTAACGACGCACGTTTTTTCTTCCCACGGGTTCCTTGTTCCCGATGAAACCGCTGTATTCGGTCTGCTGAATGCTTCTTCGCACGAAACGCAGCTGATTCTCGGCATCGGCTCCGGCGTAATCAACGATATCTGCAAGTATGTCGCATTCAAGCTGAACCTTCCCTACGGTATCGTTGCCACCGCTCCCTCCATGGACGGCTACGCCTCGGTAGGCGCGGCGATGATCACCAGCCGGATGAAGGTGACCTATTCTGCCCGCATGCCTCTGTTCATCATCGGCGACGCACAGATTCTGCAAAGCGCCCCAAAGGAGATGATCCTTGCCGGGTACGGCGATATGCTCGGCAAATTCACCGCGCTCAACGACTGGGAGCTTGCGCACCAGATCACCGGCGAGCATTACTGCTCCTTTGTGGCCGGTCTGGTACGGGACGCGCTTAACGACTGTATCGCCTGCGCTGCCGGAATTGCCGCCGGAGAACCTGCCGCACTGCAGACTTTGATGGACGGTCTGGTGATCACCGGAATTGCAATGAGCCTGATCGGCAACTCCCGCCCTGCCTCCGGCAGCGAGCACCACCTTTCGCACTACTACGAGATCACCGGTCTGCTGGACGGTACCCCCTACCTTCATCACGGCATCGACGTGGCGTATGCATCGGTCATTTCCTGCGCTGCGCGCCATTCGCTGGCAAAGCTGTTGGACGAAAAGAAAGCAACGCCGTTTTCCCACGAAGACTGGGAGCGAAATATCCGGCGCGTTTATTCCGCTGCAGCCGACGGCGTTTTGGAGCTGCAGGCGCGGCTGCCGTTTTATGAAGAATCCGCAGCGGTAAAGCGGCGGGCCGTTTTGGCCGAAAAACGCGGCGAGCTGCTTGCCCTGGCGGCAGACGTCCCCACGCCGGAAGCCCTTTCCGCTATGCTGGAAGAAGCCGGCCTTCCCCTTTCCCGGTTTTACGAGCAGTATGGCATTGAAAAGATTCGTGACAGCGTGCGCTACGCAAAGGACCTGAAGGATCGGTACACCGTCTGGTGGATGATGCATGACCTCGGCATTCTGGACACCTTTGCGGAAGAGCTTTCCGTCCCCGCAGACGTTCGTTAAAAAATCATCTTCCGGCGAAGCCTTCGCCGCAGAAATAAGAGGAAATGGGGCTTTTTGTATGACAATCGACCGCGTATTCGGACAAAGCAGCAGCCATGTACTTGTAGCGGGTCACCGCGGAATTCGTGCCCGCTACCCGGAAAACACCATGCTTTCCTTTCGTAAAGCCATTGAATTGGGCGTCGATATGATCGAAATGGACGTCAATCTTTCCGCCGACGGAGTTCCTGTCGTCATTCATGACAGAAGACTGGAGCGCACCACAAACGGAACCGGTTTTGTCGGCAGCAAAACCCTTCGGGAGCTTCAGCAGCTTGACGCAGGCGTTCGCTTCAACGGCGTTTTTTCCGACTGCCGGATTCCGACACTGGAGGAGTTTCTCGCCCTGGTTGCCCAGCACCCGTCCCTTACATTAAATGTGGAAATCAAAGAAATGACGACGGAATGCGTTGACAAAACCGTCGATCTGCTTCGCAGCTTCAGGCTGCTCGACCGCATTGTAATTGCAAGCTTCGACGCAGCGGTCCTGCGCTATGCCCATCGCCGGCATGGTGTCCGTACGCAGGGCTTTCCGGAGCATTATATGGCTAATTTTGATGCCAATACTTATGAATGTATGTATGCGGCAGGAATTGAAATGGGTGATTTAACGCCGGAGCTTTGCCGGGAAATGCTTGGCCGGGGCGTGGATCCCTGGGGGTACTGCCCGGACACCGACGAGGGAGTTTATCAGGCGATCCGCTCCGGTACGGCGCTCGTCACCTGCAACAACCCGGAGCCCGCCCTGCGCATTCTTCGCGAACAGGGCCTGCACGAATAACAGAAAGGCGGAAGCTTCATGCACCCCATTTGCAGCAAAAAGCTGTTTCTTCTCGATATGGACGGTACGCTTTATCTCGGAAATCAACTATTTCCTCAAACGCTGCCGTTTCTCTCTGCCGTTCATTCCCGCGGCGGCAGATGTATTTATGTAACAAACAATTCTTCCAAAAGCGTTGACGCATATGTGCAGAAGCTTGCGCGGCTCGGCATCGCAGCCCAAGAGGATGATTTTCTTACTTCTTCACAGGCAACCGCGCGTTACCTTCGCAAAACGTATCCCGAAACGCTGTTTTATGTGCTGGGGACTCACTCCCTGAAGCAGGAGCTTGCGCAAAGCGGCATTGCGGTAACGGATCGACTCTCCGACGGTATCGGCGGGCTTGTGATGGGCTTTGATACCGAACTCACATTTCAAAAATTAGAGGATGCCTGCCGACTTTTACTGCGGGACATTCCCTACATCGCCACAAATCCGGACTGGGTCTGCCCAACGGAATTCGGCTATGTACCGGACTGTGGCTCCGTCAGCACCATGCTGAAAAACGCCACCGGAAAGTGGCCCAAGTTCATTGGCAAACCGGAACCGGAAATGATCCGGCTCGCCATGGAAAAGACCGGTTTTTCCCCGGAAGAGACCATTGTAATCGGCGACCGGATCTACACCGACATTGCCAGCGGGCTGAACGCAGGCGTTTCCACCGCGCTGGTGCTCAGCGGCGAAACCACGCGCGAGGTTCTGGATGCTTCGGAACGAAAACCGGAGTTTGTGTTCGACTCTGTCGGCGATATTGCCGCTCTGCTGCAATAACCCTTTTGTTTCTGCGGCACATTCTCGGAGAGAGACGCTAATCACCACTACTCTGACAACAAGGAAGTCCTGCTCTTATGTTTCGTTTGGAAACCCATTGTCACACCGCAGAAGTTAGCCGCTGCGGCAAAGTACCTGCGGCGCAGCTGGTGAAGGAACTCAAGCGCTCAGGTTTTGACGGTGCCGTAATCACCGACCACTTTTATCACGGTTATCTGGATACGATTTCCGGCAGCTGGAAAGACAAAATAGATCATTATCTGGCCGGATATTTCGCTGCAAGAGAAGCCGGGGAACAAGTTGGTATGCGGATTTTCTGCGGGATGGAATTCCGCACAACGGAAAATTCAAACGATTACCTTGTCTTCGGCGTTACCCCGGAGCTGCTGTACCACAGACCGGAACTGCATCGTTGTTCGGTTGCGGAGCTACGCGAGCTTGCCGACCAGGCCGGACTGCTGATTGTTCAGGCACATCCGTTCCGCACCGGGCTGTTTCGCGAAAACCCCGCCATGCTGGACGGTGTTGAGGTATTCAACGGAAACGCACGCCATAATTCCCACAACGCTGAAGCTCTTCATTTTGCGCAGGAAAACGGGCTGCTGCTTTTTTCCGGCTCGGATCACCATGAAACCGAAGACCGCGGACGCGGCGGAATGGTTTTGCCGCGCGAACCGAAGGACGAAGCTGACTTAGTTCACTTACTGCCGTTTGGCGGTTTGTTGCCCGACATCCTGTTGAACTTTTTTCCGCCGAAAGCGGAACCCTGATTATTTCCTCCCCAAAAAACTGAAAATCAACAGTGTCTGTGCAGCTATCGGAACAAGCCGAACCGCTGCGGAGGCACTGTTTTTTTGAAACATGGCTTTTATATATGCTTTTATTCAATTTTAGAATTTCATTCCTGTTTTTTAAAGAAATGCTGACGGTTCTCCTGTTTTTTAAACAACTTTATCAAAATTTCTATCTTGATTTCTCCTTTTAATCTGATAATTCTCTGTTGCCTTACAATAACGTATCCATTATAATATTCTACGATAAATGATACGGTGCAGAAGGATACCGCGGAAATCCTTTTGCACCGTCTATTTATGCGATACCAAAGCAAAGGAAGGTAATCGAACTATGAGCATTCCCACCGAATATCTGGTTGTCCTGGGGCTGATCGTTCTCGCTCTTGCCTACATCATCTTCAATTTTCTCCGCATTAAGAAGATGAACGAAGGAACCGCAGAAATGGCCGAAATGGCGGGCATTATCCGCAGCGGCGCTTCCATGTTCCTGAAAACAGAGTTTAGAACGATCGCCATCGTTGTGCTGGTCATTGCAGCACTGTTTTCGCTGTTTGTTGAAGCAACCAGCGGAATCACCTTCATTCTTGGCGCCTGCATGAGCAGCATCGTCTGCATCCTCGGCATGCGCAGCGCCACCTACGCCAATGTGCGCACCGCCAATAAAGCCAGGGAGTCCCTTTCCATTGGTCAAACGGTAAAGGTCGCACTCTGCGGCGGCAGCATCAGCGGCCTGAGCGTACAGGCTTTCGGCATGCTGGGCATGGTAGCCGTGCTTTTCCTGTGGGGAAACCCCACCACAGCAAACGACGGCCACGGGCTTCTGGTCGATCTCTCCTGCAACGCTTCCATTATGCGTATTTCCACCTATTCGCTCGGCTGTTCTATTGTGGCCATGTTCAACCGTGTGGCCGGCGGCAATTACACCAAGGCTGCGGATATTTCCTCGGACATTCTTGCCAAGCTGCGTCATGATCTGCCCGAAGATGACAGCCGTGTTCCCAACGTTATCGCAGACTTCATCGGAGACAACGTAAATGACATCGCCGGCAACTGCTCCGACCTGCTCGAAAGCTTTGTCGCGACCATTTCCGCTTCCATGATGATTGCCGTGTTTGTTTTGGGCAACAGCGCAATTTTCAGCAATGCGCTGATTTTCCCTGTCGCTCTTGCCGGCGTGGGTCTTCTTGGCTGCCTGGTCGGCCTCGGCTTTGCTTCCATCCGCAAAATGGGTGATAATCCCTCCCGCGAACTGAATCTGGCAACCTGGATCTCTGCAGGCGTTACGCTGGGACTGAGCCTGGCCCTTTCCTTTTACATGTTCGGCGGGAATGTGGAACTGCCCGCCGCATTCAAACTGGGCTGGATCTCTCCGTGGATTTCCACCCTGCTCGGTATCATCAGCGGCGTAGCGATCGGTGTGATCACCGAATACTACACCAGCACCGATTACAAACCCACGCGCAAGCTGGCTGAGATGTCCACCGAAGGAGAAGCCTTTGTAATTACCAAGGGTGACGCTATCGGTTCCCGCTCCGTTCTGCTTCCCGTTCTGCTCATCGGTGTCTGCCTTTTCATTTCCGGTTGGCTGTGCGGCACCTACGGCATCGCCATTTCCGCTCTGGGCATGCTTTCCTTTGTCGGCGCCACGGTTTCCATCGACGCCTTCGGACCAATTGCCGACAATGCCGGCGGCTTGGCAGAATCGTGCCACCTCGCTCCGGAAGTCCGCGTCATTACCGACAAGCTCGACGCTGTGGGCAACACCACTGCCGCCGTGGGCAAGGGCTTTGCCATTGGCTCTGCCGCATTTGCCACCGTTTCGCTGATCGTTTCGTATGTTCAGAACTTCCCTGCAGAGCAGCAGGTGCTTGACTTTGCCTCCTACGTTGTAGTGGCCGGCGGTATCATCGGCGGCGCGCTGGTGGAATATTTCTCTGCCATGCTCACCGACAACACCATTGACGCCGCCAAGATCATGGCGGACGAAGGCGACAAGCTGCTCTCCATTCCCGGCGTTCTGGAAGGCACTGTAAAACCCGATTACGACCAGATGATCCATACGGCAACCAAGGAATCGCTCCGCAAAATGGTGGTTCCCTCTGTGCTTGCAATTCTGGTTCCCGTGGTGGGCGGCTTCCTGTTCGGCATCGAATTCGTTGGCGGTCTCCTGATTGGCGCCACCATCGTGGCAATTCCGCGCGCCATCTTTATGGGCAACTCCGGCGGCGCTTTTGACAACGCCAAAAAGTACATTGAAAGCGGCATGCTTGAAGGGCACGGAAAGAAATCCCCTGCTCACAAAGCCGCTGTTACCGGCGATACCGTAGGCGACACCCGCAAGGACGTTGTGGGCGTTGCGCTGGACATCTTCATCAAAACCATGTCCACCGTGGCCAATACGCTGGTTTCTGTATTCTCCCGCTTTACTCTGTTTAAATAACAGGCTGCAGGACAAAGAAAAACACACCGGTCTCCTCCCTTCCGGAAGGCGGCCGGTGTGTTTTTTTGTCTTCTGCTTATTTTTCCGAAAGAGCGACACGAACCCGATTTTCACCGCCGTGAAGAAACTCTCTGCAGCTTCCGCAGGAAAAATGCGCGGAAACCTGTTCCGGCAGCCGGATCACAAAATCTGCAAAACCGTCTTGCTTCACATAGGAAACGGAAACCTCGCCCAACGGCAAGGTCCTCTTGCCGCGAACCCATTCCAGCGTATTGACCAGCTCCGGCGCGATCACCAGCTCCGAATACCCGGCGGTATTTTCCTTTTGGCGAATACCGAGCAGATAATCAAACAGGCAGGCGGCAGCGGCGCCAAACATCGGATGATTGTGCGACCGTTCCTTTACGGTTCCCGGCCAGTACTCCCAAAGCGAGGTTGCCCCTGCCCTCCGCATTCCTTCAAAGGAGATCTTCTCCTCTGACAACAGCAGCCGCACCGCAAGCTCCCCATCGCCATGCTCAAACAATACA
>JAHZES010000064.1:9567-10301 GCA_019421725.1 Clostridiales bacterium
AACGAGGTTGCGATAGGTTCTTTCGTCGCCTAAACCCATGTCCACGGCAATTGCATTGGCGCCTTGCAGGCATCCAATAAAGCTTCCGTCCCATGTGTTGAAATATGCCGCTTTTACTGCTTCCTTCTTTATGCATATCTGTCGTTCAAATTCAGGAATATCGCATTCCTTTCCGATCAGGCCGGCAATTTCAATCATTCTCCCCAGAGATTTGATGTAAAAATAATTATTCACAAACGCAGTCGGTAAAACCACCGAATTCGGCGCGCACCAATCTCCCAGACACCATTCTCCCTCTTTATCGCTCGCAACCAGCTGATTTACAGAATGCGCCTCCAGGTAATCCAGATATCTCTTCATCTGCGCATAATACCTGTCAAGCGGCTCCTTATCTCCGTAATGCCTGTAGTATTGGTACGGTACCTCTATAATTGCACAGCCCCAGCCGCCCGGTCCGCCGCCGCACCGGGTGTAAGGCGCGGTATACTGCACATGACCCGAGCAGACGTCCTGACAGTCGCTGATATCTTCCATCCATTTGCGGTAAAAGGCTTTTGCGTCCAGCATATCCATCGCTGCATGGCAGGTAAGCTGACCGTCGCCGGTATATCCTCTGCGCTCCAGATGCGGGCAATCCGAAGGAATCCCCGTGTGCAAGTTGGAAAGCTGCGTGCTGACATAAGTTTGATAGAGCCAGTTCAATGTTTCGCGATCACATTGAAATTCTGATGATA
>JAHZES010000065.1 GCA_019421725.1 Clostridiales bacterium
CAGACCTATGGCGGAGACGCGATCCGCTGGTATTTTTACACGAACCCCGCGCCGTGGCTGCCGAACCGCTTCCACGGAAAGGCCGTGATTGAGGGGCAGCGCAAATTTATGGGCACCCTTTGGAACACCTATGCATTCTTCGTGCTTTACGCCAACATCGACCAGTTCGACGCTACAAAGTATACGTTCGATGAGAGCAGCCTGACGGTGATGGATAAATGGCTGCTTTCCCGACTGAACACAATGGTGGGCGAAGTGGATCGGAATCTTGCGGATTACCGCATCCCGGAAGCCGCGAGAGCTCTGCAGGATTTTGTGGATGAGATGAGCAACTGGTATGTCCGCCGCGGCCGTTCGCGTTTCTGGGCAAAGGGAATGGAGCCGGACAAGATCAATGCGTACCTGACGCTTTATACTGCGCTGGTGACTACCGCAAAGGCCGCTGCGCCGATGATCCCGTTTATGGCGGAGGATATTTACCGCAATCTGGTTTGTTCGATCGATCACTCTGCACCGGAAAGCGTGCATCTGTGCGATTTCCCGAAGGTGGACGAAGGCCGTATCGATAAGACGCTGGAAGCCAATATGGAAACCGTGCTGAAGATCGTGACCCTTGGCCGCGCGGCGCGCAACGGCGCGAACCTGAAAAACCGCCAGCCGCTTTCCGAGATGATCGTTAAGGCCGGCGAAGCGCTGCCGGAATATTACGTTGAAGTCATCGAGGATGAGCTCAACGTGAAGAAGGTCGAGTTTGCGGAAGACGTGGAAAACCTGGTTTCCTATTCGTTTAAGCCGCAGCTGAAAACGCTGGGGCCGAAGTTTGGCAAGCAGCTTGGCGAAATCCGTACGCAGCTTGCTGCGCTGGACGGCTCCGCGGCCAAAAAGGAGCTGGATGCAAACGGGTTCGTTACGCTGCACCTTTCCACCGGGGATGCGCAGCTTTCTGCCGACGATCTGTTGATCGAGGCAAAGCAGAAGGAGGGCTACTTCACGCTCAACGAGGGCGGCGTGACCGTTGCGCTCTGCACAACGCTGACTCCGGAGCTTATCCGGGAGGGTTATCTGCGGGAGATCGTCAGCAAGCTGCAGACGATGCGTAAGGAAGCCGGGTTTGAGGTCACTGACCACATCAACGTCACTGTTTCCGGCAGCGAGACCATTCTTGCCGTTGTGGAGGAAAACAAGGCGTCTATTATGCATGACGTACTGGCAGAAAGCCTTTGTGCCGCGGAACCGAAGGGGTATGTAAAGGAATGGGACCTCAACGGAGAAACCGCAACGCTTGGCGTGGAAAAAGCCTGATTGCTTTTTTACAGAATCAAAACAGAATTTAAATCGGAGCCGGTGCATATGAAAGTGCGCCGGCTTTTTTACACAAGGCACAGAATATAAAATAGAATCAACACTTGATAAAAACATTGGTTGATTTTCGAAGAGAACGGGAGTATAATCAAATTATAAAAATGTAAAAATTTTTCTCATAAAGAAAAATCATGACCGTTTTCAAAGTTTTTTCTGTAACGCAAATAAACTGACGGCTGAAGGCGGAGGTGGGTTTTGCTATGGAGCGGCGTCAAAAATTGGTTTCAATTTTCCGCGGCAGACGAACGACGCGCACGCTTGTTTTTGCTTTGACGTTTTTGATATTGCTTTTTCTGGTTTATGCCGCTGTTCCGAAGTATTCTCAACCGGAGTATGAGGTTGAGAATTATGCTGAATTTTCCGAGACACTCTCGGGGCATTCTGCCTGCGTGGTTCCTCCCGCAACATTATTTTTAAATGCTGACCCAGACTATCACATCTACCTGAAAACGAGATTCCGTTTTTTTAACCGGATCACAGGTTATAGGGCCGTGTTTTACAACAAAGATTTCGAGGAGCCTCCCGGGGTGGTGGATTGCAAACAAATTTCCGCGTTTCCCGGTGTTCTTTTGCCGATACAGCCGACAGAAACGTACAAAGGGATTGGTATTGAGGTTTCTCGGAACAGCGCCTGTTTCGAGATCGGTGATTACAGGTATACCGTTGATTGCGGCGCGGGTTCCCGGGAAATAGCCTATGTGCTGATTGGCAGCTCGGCCGGTTAAAGCGGCGGCAGCTCTTCGGGGGCTGCGGCCCAAGGAAAGGACGGTGCTTCTAATGCAGTAAAAATTGTGTTCGCGGCAAAGGAGGGTCAACGGTCTGCTCTCCAGCCCGAATATAGCAGGGTTCAGTATCGTTTTTTCGCCGAATCAGACTATTGTCAGAGAAATAACAGAGACATTCGACACCAATGATGCTTTAGGGGGAGTAAAAAATGAATAAGCGCACAGTTATTCGGGTTCTGTCGGTCGTTGCGGTGCTTGCAGTTGGCTTTGGACTATTTCAATATGCCAGATGGATTTGGGGATATACTCTGATTCAGAAATATACGTTTATGAACGCGACGCTGGTTTCCAAAGAAGAGACCGAGCCAACCTCGCGGAAGCCGTACCGGAATCGGATCACTTTTACACAGGAGGAGAAGCCCATATTGGCATACTGGATAGCTGACCCGACGGCTAACGAACGGCAATGCCCAAAGGAATATACGGTTGCGCTCCCGGAGGATTTGGAATGTGTTTTTAGCCTGTTGGAGCCGGGAAAAAGCTATGAGATTAATTTGGTCATGCGGGTGCCGAACCCGGAGGTGAAAAACCTGCCGCTGATAGAAGGGGCACTAATAGAAGGGTCTCGGGATCGGGAGCCGTTTGATTATTATGCGATTTTGTCAGACCCGACGATGTACCGGGAATATATCCGGGTCGAATCCGTTTCCGCCCGGCCTGCAGACTGAACAGGAAAAGCAGAAATCCCCTCCCGGTTCCGAGCCGGCATTTATCGGCTGATCACGAAGATAAAGGAGAGCTGCAAAAATGAGAGTATCGGTCAAACGGAAGCCTTTATCGGGTATCGTAGAATCCGGCATGAAAGGGGAGCTTGGAATCATGGACCAGCGTCAAAAGTCGAAATCCAAACGGGTGCTTCTTATCGCTGCGGCAGTGCTGGGTGTTTGCCTGCTCATCGGAGCGGGGATGTTGTATCGGGGCGGCAGGGCAAAGGCGGCGCTTGAAAACGACCTTGCGCGCATCACGGTGGAGAATGTGACCTTCGTAAGCATGTCGTACGCCGATACGCCGAGCTACGCATCCTACGGAACGCAGGACGCAGAGCAGATGGAAGAAGCGATCGGCTGGATCAAAAACGCCGGGTTTCACGAAACCTTTTCTGTTCCGGTCGACAGATATGACTGGTTTTTCTATGATTGGTTTCCCGAGCTGCGGCCGGTCGGCTGGTACCAGCCCTGCTATACCTTTACCCTGAGCGACGGCAGCAAGCTTCATTTTTACCTTGATGATCAGGATTGCATCAAGTACAACGGCTGGATCTACCGTGTCGACGATACCGGGCTTGCCGCCAAGTTCCGTTCGCTTTACGATTCCGTGAAGGAAAATGCGCAGACGTATCCGCATCAGCCTATAAAAGCCAATTAATCTAGGGAGTGAGGTTTCATGAACAAAAGAAAACACATGAAAAGAACGCTGTTGTCGCTGCTGGCGGTCCTGCTGACCGCGACCCTTTTCTTTGCCTGCAGCGGAGGGTCGGCGTCAAACGCCAAGTGGGAAAAGCTGAAGTCCGAATTCAAGGATAACGGAAAAAACGAGCCGTATTCCCAACAGGTACCGCTGGATCAAATGGATTTCAGCACCTATGACCAGTACCTCCCCGATGCGGTTGCGGCGATCAAGAACGACCTGCAGCGCAGCGTCGAGCTTCCGGCCGACGTGAATTACTACGCTTCGCCGGATGACGGCGCAAAGCCGGTGCTGACGCTGAAAAAGGGAACGACGGTCTTTATTACCTGTGAGGATGGCATGCCGTATAACACGATGTACGGCCTGACGTGCTTCCCGGATTATAAAAAAGGATGGAGATACGGCAATCCGTTCGTGACGGATGATTTTACTTACGAGGATGCGCTTGCCATGTCGGAGCGCTATTATGTAAAGACCTCGGAGCTGGAGCAGGTCGCCGCGGCGTATTATAAAGCCAACGAAAAAGCGTTTCAGCAGGAGCAGACGTCGGAGCAGTATGTAACAGGGGTCATCCAGACGAAGGATCTGTTCCTTTATACCGGAGGGGTGTTCTGTTCGCCGGAATTTGCAGGATTCTTCGGAACGGATTACTGATTTGAAAGGCGAGCTGCAGGCGCCGCGGTAAACAAAAGCAAAAGTAAAAGGAACCGCACCGACTCTGCGTCTGCAGAGCGTGCGGTTCCTTTTCGGTTTCGGCAAGGGCGAAAACCCGTTCCGGCTTACCCGGCAAAAAAGGTCTCGGCGTTTTCGGCGTAAATCTTCCGTTCGGCCTGCTCGCTCAGGCCGGCTTCCTCCAGATTCATGACCTGTGTCTTCATCACATAAAACGGATACGAACTGCCGAAAAGCAGGTGGTCTTCCCCAATGGCGGCCGCCGTGGCGGGCATATTGCCGACGGCGATCTTAAAGAGCGAGGTTTCAAAATAAACGTTCGGGAGCTTTCTGGTGGCTTCGGAAATTCCGACCGCTTCCCCCGCGGCAAATCCGCAGAACAGGATCCGAACGTCCGGCATGGCCTTTGCCATTGCCAAAAACTCCTCGTTGCCCGGTTCGCGCGGCAGCATCAGGTAGTTCAGGCGCGTATCCTCAATGCGGCGCGCCACATAAAGCGGAAGATTGTGCCGCCGCAGAACCTGATGCAGCGTTTCCATGCAGGGGTCGGTGAGCGAATAGCCGTGGTAGCAGGGGACGATCTTTACCGCGGCGACGTCAAAGCGCTCCACGGCCTCGTCGATCATTTCGTCAAATGCGGGCAGCGTCGGGTTCACGGTGATCACCTGGCGGTAGCCGGTTCCCTTAAGCGCAAGCGCAAGCTGCTCCTCGCTTTCCATCGGATCCTGATAAAAAATGCTTTCCAGCGAAGCGACACAGCCGCCGGTAATGCCGTAACGCGCGTGCATTGCCTGCACGTCGGCGATTGTATTGTGAGAGATTCGGCGGAACGGCCAGCTGCCCCACAGAGCGCACACATCTGTCTTTTTCATTTTGCTTCTCCCCCTTTACAGCTTAAACAGCTTTTTCGCATTGCCGCTCAGGATCTGGGCCTTCTGCGCGTCGGTCAGGTCGGCCTCCAACACCTGCGAATAGCTGATCATGTAATCGATATCCGGCATGTCGGTGCCAAACAGAACGCGGTCGGCGCCGAGCATTTTTATGGCGTAGGGCAAATCGTCCGCGTGGTTGATGGAACCGGAAAAATCGGCGGAAACGTTCGGGCAGTTTTTCACGGGGCGAAGCTCACGCACGCAGTTTGCGCCAATGTGCGCCATCAGCAGCTTGGCCTCCGGGTAGCGGCGGGCAAGCCTGGCCACGTTTTCTCCCAGCGTTTCATACGGCAGCTGGTCGACCGCTTTGTAAAAGCAGTGGATCAGGATCGGAATATCGTATTCGATGCATTTTTCCGCGATCGGATTGACAAGAGGGTCGTCACAAAAGGTGGAGGTCCAAAGCTTGACGCCGCAGAAGCCGCGGTCCTCCACGCAGGTGCGGAGCTCATCCAGTGCTTCGGGGTTGCGGGGGTTTAAGTAGCAGTAGCCCATGATCAGCTCCGGATGCTCCTTCATAAAGCCCCAGGTAAGCTCGTTATCCGTCCGGATCTCCTCCTGAGACGGAACGTAGGTCTGCAGGGTGGAAATCATTACCTTGTCGACGCTGAACTGTTCTGCAACCTGCAGAATTTTCCGCTTGTCTTCCTCGGGGTGGGTGCCCCACAGATGTGCGTGTACATCAACGATCATGAAAAATCACCTCTGTTATCATTTATGTAACTGTTTTGTTACACCCTTATTTTATTGTCTTTCTGCGGGAAATTCAATTAATTTATCAATTTTTTTTGAAAACGTCAAGTTCCAAACAGAATCCGCACAGGGAACGCCCCGGCGGGTTTGAATTTTGTTCAAGATCATGCTACAATGAAGCGGTGGTTTGGTGCGGACTGTTGTGCTGCGCCGGCCGAAGCTTGGAACACACCTTGCAAACGACGGATTTGCGGTGCGGTGGGAAGGATGATCGCGGTGAAACGGTTCAGGCAAATGCCGATTGCCTATCAGCTCTGGATTCTGGCGGCCTTTGTGCTGGTTATTCTCAGCGGCAGCCTGAGCGTCGCTTACTATACCATTACCGGAACGCTGGTTCAGAACAATATTTCCTATACGAACGATGTGTTCAGCCAGGTAAAGGCCTCGCTGGAAAAGCAGTGTGAGCGGCTGGAAAGCCTGCTGCAGAAAACGGGCTATAACCGCGCGATGTTCAAGTACCTCGCCGCGGACAGCAACAACGAGCGTTACCAGCCGTATCTGGAGATGAATACGCTTGCCGTAAACGCCAATCAGCTGGAGCCCAGCGTGCAGGAATTTGTCCTCAGGGGCTATAACGGGGTCGTTTATTATTCGAACGGGAAAACGAAGGAAGTGGAGCAGGCGCTCGACCAGGTCCCGAAGGAGGCAAATAATTATTATCAGCTGACGAACCTGTTTCAATATAAAAAGCTGACTACGAAGTGCTTTGTGCTGACTACGCAGCTGAGAGATATTTACAACATTACACAGGTCCCGGATTCGGGGCAGATTTCGTTCGTAATACGAATCGATTTTCTCGGCATAACCGATTTTAAGGATCAGTTTCTGACGGGTATCTATGTTCTGGACGCGAACCATGCGATCTGTGCGCAAAACAGAAACTCCAACCCGGAGGACGACCTTGACGTTCTGGAACAAAAGCTTTCCGGTCAGGAGGAAGACTGCCAGACGGAGCTCACCGTCAACGGAACGGAATATCTGATCAACTTTGATTGCCTGCCTACCATTGACGGATATATTATGAGCGTAACGCCAAAGGCGACGATCGTCAGCAGCGTTTACTGGGTCCGCGATCTGACGATCATTCTGCTGCTGGTGGCGGCGGCGCTGCTGGTGCTGTTCTTTTTTCTGTTCAGCCGCAGCCTGACAGTCCCGCTTTCGCAGTTTTCGCGGCACATGGAGCGCGTAAAAAACGGCAGCGTGGACATGATGCGGGAGCCGGTTCAGCTGGACGGCTGCCGTGAGGTCGTCGAAATTTCAGACCAGTTCAACAGCATGATCGGTGAGATCGACCGGCTGAATCACCGGCTGTTCAATACGATGGAAACGCTTTACGACGCCGAGATCCAGAAAAAGCAGACCGAGCTGCTGTACCTGAAAAGCCAGATCAACCCGCATTTTCTGCACAATACGCTGGAGGTGATCCTCGGCGTTGCCTATACGGAAAACGCGCCGCAGACCGCGCGGATGATCAAGGCGCTCTCGCGCATTTTCCGCTACAGCATTCGCGGCAGCGATACCGTTACGGTCGCCGAGGAGCTGAAGATCGTTCAGGCCTATCTTGAGATCCAGCAAATGCGGTTTTACCAGAAGTTTACGGTCGAATACAGCTTTGAAGACGCCGTGCTGCAAAACCGTATCCCCAAAATGGTGCTGCAGCCGTTGATCGAAAACGCGATCACGCACGGGCTGGAGGACCGCGCGCGGGGCGGGCTGCTGAAGATCGGCGGTTCGTTTGACAGCGACGGCATGACGCTGCTTTGGGTGGAGGACAACGGAACCGGCATGAACGAGGAGCAGCTGAGCCGGCTGCGCAGCGTGATCGCAAAGGAGGAGACCTTTCGCTCGGAAAGCATTGGCTTTGAAAACGTGGTGTACCGCGTCAAGCTGCTGTACGGCAAGCGCTGCCGCATCACGGTGGAAAGCGCGCCGAGCCGGGGAACGAGGATCGAGCTGCGGATCCCGTGGACGGAATAGCAGCCGCTGGCGAAAAGAAAGGATGGATCGGAATGTACCGTGTGGTCTTAATTGATGATGAACGCTTTGTGCTCGCCAGCTTGGAAGGCCGCATTGAATGGCAGGAGCACGGATTTTCGGTCGTGGGAAAAGCGATGGACGCGGTGGAGGGCATGGCGCTGATCCGAAAGGAACGGCCGGATGTGGTGTTTACCGACATCAAAATGCCCGGCATGAACGGATTGGAAATGATTCGGGAGCTGGTGGACGAATTTCCGCAGACAAAGTTTGTGATCCTCAGCGGATACAACGAATTTCAATATGCCAAGCAGGCGATGGAATACGGGGTGCTCGGCTTTTGCGTGAAGCCGTTCGACGAGGAGGAGATTTACGGCATTCTGGAGCGGGCGCGCCATCAGCTGGAGGCGCGCCAGGCTGGGGGAGGCACACAGCCGATGACGCTGCGCCTCGGAATCGAGCTTTCCGCCGGAGAGCTGGACCGTTTTCTGGGGCAATACGGATTTCTGCCGGACAGCACGCGGCTGATCGTGCTTTGCGGCAAGGAGACAGAGCTGCCGCTGCCGGGAAGATTTCCGCATATCGAGCTGGAGGATCCGCCCTCCCGCCGCGGTTATCTGGTCGCGGCCGAATCGATGGAATCGCTCAAGCCGTTTTTTCCTGCGGGCAGGCAGATCGGCGTCAGCAGGCCATTTACCCGCAGCGGCGATTTTTCGGTCGCGTGCAAGGAAGCCACGCTTGCCTATTTTCAAAAATTTATTAATAAAAAACCCTGCAACGCTTTTGTCGGCTCGGCTGCGGCGGAGCAGTCCGTTTCGTTGATCCAGGAGCTGCAAAGCCGCTATTACTGCAGAGACCTTGCTGGTGCGCACGAGATTTTTGCGCAGCTGGAAAGTCTGTTCTCTTCCGGCACGCTGACGATTCGTTCCGCCCACCGGCTGTACCAGGCGATGCTGTTTATTTTTGCCGACGGCGGGCGGGACTGCGAAACATACGAGCAGCTTTGCGAGCAGTATGACAGTGTTGAGGACATGCTGCTCGCAATTGAACACAGCCTGATTGCCGGCATTGCGGGGACTCATGCAATGTCGGAGCGCCGCTCGGCAATCGATAACATTCTCTGTTATGTCAATGAGCACTATTTTGATTATGGTCTGACCATGCAGGTGCTCTCCGAAAAATTTGATCTGAACGCAAATTACATCAGCCAGCTGCTCCGCAAAAGCCCGGCGGAAAGCTTTACAAAATACCTGACCGCCGTCAGAATGGAGCACGCGAAGGATATGCTTGAAAAGAGCGAGGATTCCATCAAATCGGTCGGAGAAAAGGTCGGATACGCCGATTACTTCTATTTTGCAAAGGTGTTCAAGAAAACCGCACATCAAACGCCGGGAGAATACCGTTTGACGCATACAAAAAACGCAGCCGGCGCAAACGGTGCGGCGGCAGCGGAGGATTGGCAGGAGGCGGAAGGGCCCGAAAATCAGTAATTGGCAAGGTCGGCGGCGTTCTGTACGATAACGATGCGGGAGCCGGCCTTCAGTGTCTGCAGCAGCTGCACCACAAGCTCCTCCGGCAGAGCGATGCAGCCGCCTGTAGAGCCGCCGGATACGCAGTGCAGAAAAATTGCAGAGCCCTTGCCCGGAACGCAATCGGTGTTGTAATCAATGGAAAGCGCGTATTTATAAACGGATACGGTGATCAGATGTTCGGCGGAGTTCCAGTCCTTTTCGGTGTCGTCGGTGCTGACGAACCGATTGTAATATTTGGAATTGGGATCGTCCACCCAGTAGTCGTTTTTCTCCAGCTTGTGGTACGGAATAACGGAGCCGGGGTCGTCGGCTCGTCCGAACGCCATGCCGAAGGTGTAAGCGCCGACCGGCGTTTTGGAGTCGCCCTCTTCTTTTTTGTCGGTTACGCCGTTTTTGCCGATGTAACAGTCGGTGGTAAACGTTTCGCTCCAGCTGCCGTCGGAGCCTTTCCGGAAGAATGTTGCCTGCGCCAGCGAGCTGCGCTGCCAGACGACGGTCACGATCTGGTCAGTCTCGCCGGCAAGCTTCATGGCAGAAACGCGGTCGGTCAGCGCGACGGAATCCGGCACGGTGGAAACGGGGGCGGATTCCTCCGCAGAGGAGCTTTTTTGAGAAGAGGGAGCTTTTTGGGAGGAAGCGTCGACCGCCCGGGACGAGGACGAAGGCGCAGCCGCACAGCCGGAAGCGCCGGTAAGCGCCAGCAGGAGAGAACAAAAGCAAAGCAGCATTTTTTTCATTCGGATCATTCCTTTCAAAATAAATCGGGAGTCGCCTGACAGCGCAGACAGGGCTTTTACCCGCAGATCTGCAGGGAATTCTGTTTATTATAGCATGGGATACGGAAAAATGCT
>JAHZES010000066.1 GCA_019421725.1 Clostridiales bacterium
CCGAACCCGCGCAAAGCCCTGTGCGGTGGACATTTTCAGCGGACGAAACGGCCGAAGCTTCCAAAAATTTCAAGTGCGCCTAGCTATGACCACTTCAATACCTCCCCGCTCATGTTGACTTAGAACTTGAAGACAATGCAAAACAGAAATCTGTAAGAATTTCTGTTGACTGTACTACACATACTATTGAACAAGAAAGCAATACAGCAAATATACCTCTTCAAACTTATAGCTTTAAAATTATACAACAGAAATAATTATGTGTCAAGCTGAAAAATTGCACTTTGAAGCTCATCCGCCGCCGGAATCCAACGCTGGGCATGATTGAGTTCCGGCACCGCCTGCGGCAGCGCGGCTACACACGCATCCCGGAGAGCGTGTCCAGGTAGACGTGAAGGTCGTTCCGCGCAGCTGCATCGCAGCTCCGGAGCTTCGTTTGTTCCAGTATACTGCTATCGACGAGTTTACTCGTCTGCGTTTCCTTGCTGCTTATCCGGAGCAGTCTGCCTTCCTCGGCGGATTTCCTTCGCAGACTGACAGCGTGGTATGCTCGCCGTGGAATCAGGGTGGAGTGCGTCCAGACAGACAACGGTTTCGGGTTCACCCAATCGGTTTTCCAACAGCAAACGTGATTTGCAGACGCTGTTTGAAAAGACCGCCGACGGGTTGGGCATCCGGCACAAGCTGATCTGTCCCTACACCCCGCGGCATAACGGCAAGGTCGTGCGCAGCCACGCGAAGACCAGAAGCGCTCGTCTCCATACATTTATTCCTTTCTGACGGCAAGACAGTAATTGACATGCTCAAAGGCCTTCATATCCGCTCCTGCCCTGTCGATAATATTTCTTTGAATATCGCCCGGCGTCAGCAGTTCGTGAATCAGAAAGCCGTGTTTTGCCAGCAGCTTTTCAAGCTCTCCACAGCAAAAGGCCGATTGCATCGGTTCTCCGCCTGCTCTTGCCATCATTATTGTGTTCTGCACGCGCCTTTCCGAAGCATTGAAGAAGCTCTCATTCGGATAATCAAACGCAAGCATGCTTCCATCCGCGCAAAGCGATAAAAGCTCAGAAAGCGTTTGGCCGATTGTCTCTGTCGAAAGGTAATACGCGCCTGGTATCCGAACGCACACGATGGAAAGCGCGTTGTGCAAAAAGGAAAACCCGGAACGGCCGATAGCGCAGAAATATCCGCTGAAGCTGAACTGGAGACCTGCGAAAAAGCTGTCCCACACATAGCCCCGGAGATATTGCCCGCCAAGGCAAATGACCTCCGCGCCATCTGTTCGGGAAAAATCCGTAAAAAGCGCAATGATAGGTTCCGCAATGAATTGAACCCCCACAGCGATCACCAAACTGACAGATGCGGCAAGCAATACGGCACAGCGAAGGGTTTTTATAGTCCGCTCCGGCTTACCGGCTCCGATATTCTGCGCGCCAAGAGCAGAAACTGTGGAAAGCATGGAGGACGGAATTAGGAACAGAAAACTCATAATCTTCTCTACGATGCCTACGGCAGCAGCGTCCACCAGACCACGGCGGTTGGCGATGACGGTGATCACGATGAAAGAAATCTGAATGAATCCGTCCTGCAAGGTGATCGGTATCCCGATTTTTAAAATTTTCCCCATTACTATACGGCTAGGTTTGAAGTCTGCTTTTTCCAGAACAATACTCTTCCGCTTCAGAATCACAATCAGAGACACAACTACGCTGATTGCCTGGGATGCCGTTGTACCGAGCGCTGCACCCGCAGGTCCAAGACGGAACACGCCCATAAAAAGATAGTCCAAGCCGATGTTGGCGGCACAGGCTACAGCAATAAAGTACATCGGGCTTTTGCTGTCGCCCATGCCGCGGAAAATGGAGCTGATAATGTTATACGCCGTGATAAAGGGAATTCCGATAAAGCAGATGGTCAGGTATGCCGCCGTATCATCTACCGCTTCCACCGGGGTAGACATCGCCGAAACAATAGGATGCACCAGCACAAGCAAAACCGCCATCAGCGTAACGGACACCGTCATAAAGAGCGTCGCGGTATTGCCCACATTCTTTGCCGCCTGCCTGCGGTCATCCGCACCGATGGCTTGCCCAATACTGACGGTCGTTCCCATCGCTAGCCCAACAATCATCACCGTGAGCATATGCATAACCTGTGAGCCAACGGAAACTGCGGTCATGCCGACAACGCCCTCAAACTGACCGATGATGAACAGGTCAGCCATTCGTAGAGGGTCTGCAAGAAATACGAAAGTAAGTACGGCAACGAAAACAGGATAACATTTTTGAATACGCTGCCGGTGGTTAGGTTCTTTTCCATTGCGTTTGTTCCTTCTTTGCGTTTCGTTACTCCTATACTATAAGCTCTATAACGGTTATAGAGTCAATAGTCATGACCCCAACAGAGACAGGGGCTTTGCCTTGTTAAAGCCAGCCAAACAAATGCCGTCCGGAGCTAAGCTTCCGAACGGCATTTATTTTTTACTCTTGCACCGCCGGAGCCTCCTGCAGATACGCCAGAATTTTTCGGTATTCCCTGCACAGCGCGTCAAACGACATCCGGCAGTTGGCTGGACTTGTGGATGGCAGCGCAATTGCGGGCAGCCCTGTTTGCGGCAGACAAAGCTTTTGGTAAAGACGAAATGCCGTTGCTCCCGTGGTAAAAACGGCTTGAATTTCGGTTTGCTCCAAAAGCGAAATCATATCGTTCGGGATCGGATTACGAATGGAGGAATCGGCAGCACCGCAAATTTCACAGGAAGCAAGAACATCCCACATGGCAATTCCGTGGCGCAGAGCAAACGCTTTGCGCTGCTGCATCCCCTGTGGAACCGGTTCTTCGAACAACGCCGCCAGAACCCGCCAAAAACGGTTTTGCGGGTGCGCGTAGTAAAATCCCTGTTCACGCGATTTGGGCGACGGCATGGTGCCAAGAATCAGCACACGGCTGCAGGCATCCCAGACCGGTGGAATCGGATGGCAAACCGCTTGCCGAAAATCCGCCTGCCCAGCCATTCCGATCCTCTCCCTTTCCGGCGAAATTCATGCTTACTGCGAAAGCCCTTCGTCCTCTTTGTACCGCATTTCAACATACCTTTGCAGCAAAGAAACGGTATCCTCCACAGAAAGCTTGCTGCTGTCCACAGCAAGGTCGTAATTATCGATTTTTCCCCACTTGCGATTAGCATAGTAATTGTAATAATTGGCGCGGCGTTTATCAATGCGCAAAACGGCGGATTCCGACTTTTCCCGTGCAAGTCCATATTCCGCAACGGCACGCTCCACACGAGTTTTCAGCGGCGCATAAACGAAAAGATTGGTGGTATCTTCTCTGCCATCCAACACATAATCCGCGCAGCGCCCGACAAATACGGCCGATTCTTTTGCTGCGAGCGAACGAATCAGATTGGACTGAATTAAAAAGACCTTGTCGCCAATTGGCATATCCGGCACGCCGATTCCCTGACCGCCCATTCCGTAAGTTCCCATCACAAGTGAATAAAGCAGACTGTTCGGCGTTTTATCCTCCGACTCCTCAAAAATTTCCTCAGCAAAACCGCTTTCTTTGGCCGCAAGTACAATCAGTTCCTTATCATAATAAGCGATTCCCAAACGCTGTGCAAGCTCTTTGGCGATTGCCCTGCCCCCGCTTCCATATTGGCGGCTCACGGTAATAATCATTTTTTTCATTACGACCATTTCCTTTCTTCCGCAAAACCGGCACTGCCGCAGCGGAAACTGCTGGATTCCCGGAAACAATTCCAAGCCGTTTTCATTAACCGGCGGCAAAAAGCTTTCCGGTAATTTTATTCAGAGTTATTATAGTATAAACTGCCAGAATAGTCAACATTGATATCAAAAATCTGTTAAATACCTGATATATCTTTCCACACCAGCCGAAACCTGCGGCTGATTGGATCTCTGCGGCCTTCGTCGACCAGCACCAGCCGTTCTCCGTAACCGTACAGCAGCGCCGCACCCTTTCTTTCCTGCGGCAGACCAAGCTGCTCCCGGGCGGCTGCGGCACAGGCGGCCAGTCTGGGGTCGCGGCGTTTCAGCAGCGCAGGCAGTTTTCCACCCGGAACGGAGGCCAATCGGTCACAAATCAGGACGTCCCGTAGCTTTTCTTTTTCCACACCGGGCTGACGCACCGCCCAATTCCACAGCGTTTCCGTATAAGCGTCCAGCGATATCCCCGCGGAACACGGCGCCGCCTCCTTTCCAAACCGACAGAACAGTTCAAACGGCCGCATTCCAGTCGCCTTCAACAGATAGCAGACGGTAAAGTGGAACCTTCCGCTGTTGGAAAGTCTGTCCAGAGCATCCTCCACGTCATGCAGAAGATGCAGCTCCTCCCGGGTGATCCACTTGGTCGCAGTTACCTCGTACGGCGGCTCCGGATCCCATTCAAAACCGAACTCCTGTGCCTGATCTCGCAGACGGGAGCCGTAAATCAATTTTAAAAAGCCCAACTGCAGTTGATCGGCGTGCAGGGCATATGCTTCGTCAAAGCTTTGCCCAAAGCGTTCCAGCCCCTCGTAAGGCAGCCCTGCAATCAGGTCGATATGAACATGCAGCCGGCGGCAGCGGATCAGCCGCGAAAGGTTTTTCTTCAGGCAAAGCAGGTCAGTGCGGCGGCTGACCGCGCGCAGGGTCTCCGGGCAAAAGCTCTGCAGCCCCGCTTCTATCTGGAACAGGCCGGCCGGTGCATGCTCCAGCAGCTTCAGGGATTCTTCATCAAACAGATCGGCTCCTACCTCAAAATGAAAACAGACATTCTCCGGAAAGCCTTTTCCTCTTTGATCGATCAAGAAACGAATCAGCTCTTTTGTCCTGCCGTTATTGCAGTTAAAGGTACGGTCAATCAGTTTGACGGTCTGCGCGCCTGAATTTGCCATGCGCAGCAGTTCCTGCTTTGCATAGTCTACAGAAAAAAAGCGAACGGGGTCACAGCGCCCGGAAAGACAGAACGCACAGGAAAACGGACAGCCCCGAGACGTTTCCAGATAAGCGATCCGGCCGTTGAGATGATCGGCGTAAGCCTGTGTGTCCGGCGCAGGCGGTAGATCCCTCGGGCGGTAGATCCCTGAAAATGAAATCATCTCGCTTTCCCGGCGGCAAAGACCGGGAATCTCCCGCAAATTTCGAATGCCTTGCAGGGCATCCAATAAAAGTGCAAACGGTCTTTCTCCTTCGCCCGCCAAAATATAATCCGCTTCCGGCAAATCGCGTAAGGTCTGCTCGGCACGGAAGGAAACCTCTGGCCCGCCAAGCACAATCACGCACTGCGGTTTCAGAGCCCGCAGCTTTTTTACCAAGCGCCGCACGACTGAAATATTCCAAATATAGCAGCAAAATCCGAACACCTGTGCCGTCTCCCCGCAAAGCCGTTCCATTAGCGCATTAACTGATTCATTGACGGTCCCTTCTACAATGCTGACTTCATGCCGTACCGATGAAAACGCACGTACACCGGCCAACAGGCACCACGGCGCCGGAGATGAGTGAACATACTTTGAATTTACAGAACAAATTACGGCCTGCATCCGGACATCTCCTTCAACAATCAATTTTTCAAATCCTTATTTATTATCGCGCATCCTTCAAAGAATATCAACCGATAAAACGGATATGCTATTTATCAAAGACCCTACCTTGAACTGTAAGAAAGGAGCAAAAAATGGACCCTAAACAGCTTGATTCTGAAACGCGCGATTATTTTAATTCCTTGCCGCCAATGGTGCAGGAAGATCTTATGCAGAGCAGTCTGCAATTCTCCTGCAAATCGGAACTTCAACGCTTTGCAGAACAGCTTCTGCATCGCGACTGATCGCAAATGCCCGTATTTCGTGTTGGAAACGGCGTACCGCAATATACGGGCAAATTGCTTCTGCGGACCACACTGCCGCGGTTTCCGGCTTTCTTAATGACAAAACGCTGCGGCTGTGTGAAAACAAACGGCACCCCATCCGTTAGATAGTATATCATAATACTGTCTATCAAATGGGATGCCGTTCAAAATTGAAAAAGCGTTTTTTTATTTGCTGCCCTGTACCTTACATCAATCCAGTTCTGCTTTACCGGTATACAGCTCGTAATACCGTCCCTTAAGAGCAAGCAGTTGTTCGTGTGTTCCGCGTTCAATAATCACCCCGTGCTCCAGCACAAGAATTTCATCCGCATTGCGTACAGTGGAAAGCCGATGCGCAATGACAAAGGTCGTGCGGTTCTTCATCAGGCGATCCATACCGTGTTCAATGTGGCGCTCTGTGCGGGTATCAACGGAACTTGTTGCTTCGTCAAGCACCAGCAGCGGCGCTTTGCTGACGGCTGCTCTGGCGATATTCAGCAGCTGACGCTGTCCCTGGCTTAAATTGACGCCGTCTCCCTGCAGCATTGTTTGATAGCCATCCGAAAGACGCATGATAAACGAATGGGCGCTCGCCGTCTTCGCAGCGGCAATCACTTCATCATCTGTTGCATCCAACCTGCCGTAACGAATATTTTCCATTACCGTTCCGGTAAACAGGTGGGTATCCTGCAGCACCATGGCAATGTTCCTGCGCAGGTTTTCCTTCTGCACCGATTTAATATCGACACCGTCAATGGTGATTACGCCCTCGTCAATTTCGTAGAAGCGGTTGACCAGATTTGTGATCGTCGTCTTTCCTGCTCCGGTCGATCCGACAAAGGCAATCTTCTGCCCTGGCCGCGCCTCCAGAGAAATGTCTTTCAAAATGGTCTGCCCGGGAACATAACCGAATGTGACATGATCCAGCCGGACATCGCCGCGGATATCGTTCAGCACGGCACCGTCCGCCGTCATTTCTTCCTCCGGCGCATCCATAATGGCAAATACGCGCTCTGCGCCGGCCAACGCGGAAAAGACCGTATTCATCTGCATCGCGATCTCATTGATCGGGCGGCTGAACTGCCGGGATGCATTTGCAAAAATTGTTAATCCACCGATATCAAACCGGCCGAGCGCACAGAATACACCGCCGATGCAGGCCGTAAACGCATAAGTCACCTGACTGAGATTGCCGAGCACCGGGCCCATAATACCGCCAAAAAACTGAGCCTTAATCTGTTTCCCTCTCAGATCGCTGTTGAGCACCTCAAAATCTTCTTCACACTCGGGCTCATGGCAAAACACCTTCACGACCTTCTGCCCGGAAACGGTTTCCTCAATGTATCCGTTAAGCGCACCGATAGCCGCCTGCTGCGCGACAAAATAGCGCCGGCTTTTCTTTGCGATCAGTCCGCCGGTTTTCGCAATAATCGGAATAAAAACAACGGTAACAAGCGTCAGCCAAACATTCGTGTAAAGCATCATGACAAGCATGCCAACCAGCGTAATCACGCCGGAGATCAGAGAAATGATCGTGTTGTTGAGCATTTCGCCGATCGCATCCACATCATTCGTAAAACGGCTCATCAGTTCGCCGTGGTTATGCGCATCGTAAAAACGAATCGGCAGACGCTGAACCTTGTGGAACAGTTCCGTGCGGATGGTATACAGCGCACGCTGCGAAACGCCGATCATCAGCCGCGACTGCAGGTACTGTGCAGCCACACCAATGACATATACCAACCCCATAAAAACAAGCCCCTGCACAAAACCGTTCCAGTTGATCTCTCCGCCGTCCTGCGGCGCAATATAATTGATCACCGGGCGAAGCACATAAGTTCCGGCAAAGCTGGAAAGCCTAGACCCCAGCATAAACAGCAGCGCCCCGACGATTCGCATCCGATCCGCCCGAAGGTAGGAAAGCAGGCGACGAATAGTAGCTTTTGTTTCTTTTGGTTTTCCTGTGGCCATGGCTCCCCGGCCCGGGCCGCGCGGGCCTCCACCCATCGGACCGCCCTTTTTGCTCTCCACCTGTTTGGAAGCGTAGCGGGCCGTCAGTTTTTCTCTTCTGTTGTTTGCATCGCTGCTCATTGTGCTTTCGCCTCCCGTTCCATCTGAGAATCATAAATTTCGCGGTATTCCTCACTGGTCTTCATCAGCTCGTCATGGCTGCCCATACCGACAATACTGCCTTCGTCCAGCACAATGATTTTATCGGCATCCATCACGGAGGTGATACGCTGTGCAATAATCAGTTTTGTGGAATCCTTCAGCTCTTTGGAAAAGCTCTCCCGGATCCGCCGTTCCGTAGCGGTGTCCACCGCACTGGTGCTGTCGTCCAAAATCAGGATCTTCGGCTTTTTGAGCAATGCCCGTGCAATACACAGGCGCTGTTTTTGGCCGCCCGACACATTGGTACCGCCCTGATCGAGCATGGTATCAAGCCCGTCCGAAAAGCTTTCGACAAAATCGAGCGCCTGTGCGCTTTGCGCTGCGGAGCGGACCTCTTCCTCCGTCGCTTTTTCGTTGCCCCACATCAGATTTTCGCGGATCGTGCCTGAAAAAAGAACGTTCTTCTGCAGCACCATGCCGACGCCGTCGCGCAGGTTCTTCAGCGAATAATCACGCACATCTACGCCATCCACCAGCACCTGGCCCTCATCCACATCATAAAGCCGCGGGATCATCTGCACCAGCGTTGTTTTTCCGGAGCCGGTGGAACCGATAATGCCGACCACCTCTCCCGGCTGGGCGGTAAAGCTGATGTTGGAGAGCACCTTCTCTTCGCTGTTTTTATAATAGCGGAACGAAACATTGCGGAATTCCACTTTTCCATTCTTGACCTTCAAATACTTTTGAGCGGCGTTTTCATCCGTCAGGTCCACCTTTGCGTCCAGCACCTCGTTGATACGGCGCAGGGAAGCCGTTGCACGCGAGCTTTGCATGATAACCATTGCAAGCATCATCAGCGACATCAGGATTTGCGTAACATAGGTAACAAACGCAGTCAGGTCCCCAATCGCCATTCCTCCGACCGAAACCTGCTTTCCGCCGAACCAGACGACCGCAAGCGTGGTCAGATTCATAGCCAGCATCATAATCGGCATCGTGGTAATGATCACACGGAACGCACGCAGACTGTTTTCCAACAGCTCTGAATTTGCCTTGCCAAACTTCTCTTCCTCAAAATCACTCCGCACAAAGGACTTGACCACACGGACATTCGTCAGATTTTCCTGAATGGCAGAATTAACACCGTCAATTTTTTTCTGCATAACAGTAAAACGCGGAAAAGCCGTTTTGGTTACAAAAAACAGCGCCAGAACAAGCACCGGAATAACGACCGCCAGAATTACCGAAAGGCTTGGGCTCATAGCGATGGACATGACCAGCGCGCCGATAAGCATGCCGGGCGCCCGGAGCATCATACGCATACACATATTCACCAGGTTCTGCACCTGAGTCACGTCGTTGGTCAGACGGGTGACCAGAGAGCCTGTGCTGAACGAATCAATGTTCGCAAAGGAAAATGCCTGTACACGGGCAAACGCATCCCGCCGAAGATCTGCCGCCATGCTCACAGATCCCTTGGAGGCAAACCACGCGCCACCGGTTCCGCCCGCCATCATAAGCAGTGCGGTTACAACCATTAAAACACCCATAGTAACTACATAACCGGTATTACGCCCCGCGACGCCGACGTTAATGATGTTTGCCATCAGCTTTGGCATCAGAATTTCACCGATCACCTCAGTGATCATCAGCAGCGGGCCAAAGATGAAAGCCCACTTATACGGCTTAATGTAATGAAATATTCGCTTCAATCGATACCACCCTTTCAGACTTCAGATGTTGACGCCGCACCGGCGGATCTCGGCAGATCCTCCTGTGATTCGGCCAGCGCAAGATTTGCAAGCATTTTGTCCAGACAAAGGATAAACGCATCCAATTCATCCCCGGAAAAATCACGGAACATAAAATCATCTACCAGCGCAAAGACACGGCGGCTCTGTTCCACTACCGCACGTCCCTTCGGCGTCAGAGTGATGACATTGCAGCGATTGTCTGCAGAATCAACCACTCGCTCCACCAGCCCTGCTTTCTCCAGCTTTTTGAGGTGTATGGCGATGGCCGCGGTAGAAATATGGTGTGCATCCGCCATTTCCTTTTGAGAACAGCCCGCGTGGTCGGACAAATACATCAGAACGCGGTGCTGGCTGTGAAAAACACCGGTAAATTCCAGTTTCTTTTCCATAACACGCCGATG
>JAHZES010000067.1 GCA_019421725.1 Clostridiales bacterium
TTACTGTCCCGATATTTCCAGAATATTAAAATGTCAAGTAAAACCGCAGATCACGTCGCGTCAAATTGTCGGAGACCGACTGACGGTAGAAGGAAGCTCGCTGATTCGCCTGCTTTATGTGGATGAGGAAGGAAAAGGGATACGGAATTGCGAATTGGCCAGCGCGTTTTCTACGGCTTTCAATCTGAAGCAAACGCCGGAAAATCCGATTGTTTTCACATCGGTACGAGTGGATTTCATTAATTGCCGTGCCATAACAAAACGACGCATTGATTTACACGGAGCCTTCACTGTATTTGCGCATGTTTTTGGAGTACAAAGGGAAGAGCTGCTTACCGACAGTTCCGGCTCAGGCGTCATGATGAAGAAAAAATATTGCGAGGCTGATCAGTTCCTTTCTGCTGTTCAACAGCCGTTTACGCTCAATGAGGCGTTTGAGCTGGATATGGGCAAGCGAGCAGAGTCACTTGTTCGATTCAACGCCTCAGGAACAATTGATGAATGTAAGATAATTGCAGATAAGGTGATTGTAAAAGGCGAAATCGCTGTGGATTTTCTTTATCTGACCGATGTTGAAGCCGGCACATTAGATACGGCTGAATTTACTGTGCCATTCAGTCAGATCGTTGATCTGGAAGGGATTGATGATGACTGCATCTGTGACGTCAGGCTGGAATTACTTTCCGTTCAGGCGCAATTGATTCCTTCGTCGGACGACGAAGCCGCGCAGTTGGAGACGGTGGTACGTGCAGTAGTAACCGCTGTCGCCAAGCGCCACGCTTCAATACCTGTAATTACGGATGCATATTCCACGCAATATGAGATGAATCTGCAAAGAAGGACAATGTGTCTGGAGAAAAAAATTGATCAAATCAATGAGACATTTCTATGCAAGGGAAGCATTTCGACTTCTTCAGATGCAATAGCAGCGGTTATCGACGTATGGTGCGAAATAATTTCGGCGGATGTTGCCGTTAAAGAAGGAAAAATGGAAATCAGCGGACGTACCAATGTCTGTTTGCTGGTGGAAGATGCGGAACAGGTTCCGCACTATTTTGAAGGAATGATTGACTATTCCACCGTACATGACTACCCAAATGCAGGCGAGTCTTTGAATGTGGTCCCGGATGTTACCGTTGTTTCGGCCGGTTATCGAATTTCCGGTGCGGACTCTATTGAAATGAGACTGGAATTGTATTTGAACGCGGCGGTTTGCAGTCAAATCAGGGATAATATTGTCTGTGAAATGACTCCGGACGAACAAAAACCAAAGGTACATGACAACTCTTGTGCCTTGACGCTCTATTATGCGGACGAAGGAGAATCGGTTTGGGAGATTGCCAGACGTTACGATACCTCTCAGGAAGCGATCTGCAAGGAGAATGATCTTTCGGGCGAAACCGTTGACAAGCACGGTATGCTTTTGATCCCGGCAATCTAAATTTTGTATAGAGGGCGACAAAAAACGGATCCTGTTTATGGATCCGTTTTTTGTGTGCAGAAGAGTCGATGCCAGGTAAAAATAACGGTATATTTTTAATTTTATGCGGGCAAACTACGGTCAGCATACGTAAAACAAACATGTGAGGTAATATATATGAAAAAATTTCTGACACTGATTCTTGCCTTTGCCATTACGGTGCTGATGACAGCATGCACAGGAGAAGCAACTTCTTCAGCCGTTTCGGAGAACACGGGTTCTGCCGCGGCAAGGCCTAACGGTTCAGCAGCAGGCAGCGTATATTATTTGAATTTTAAGCCGGAACAGGCAGATGACTGGGTCGCACTCGCAAAAAAATACACCGAAAATACCGGCGTTCAGGTTACCGTGGTTACGGCGGCTTCCGGTACCTATGAATCTACGCTGAAATCTGAAATTGCAAAAACAGAGGCGCCGACGTTATTTCAGGTTAACGGGCCGGTGGGTCTGGCAACCTGGAAGGATTACTGCTACGATCTTTCCGATTCGGAAATTTATAAGCAGCTCACAAGCGATGACTTTGCCCTTAAGGACGGCAACGCAGTGGACGGTATTGCGTATGTTGTTGAAACCTACGGCCTGATCTACAACAAAACGCTGCTGAATCGATACTGTGGATTGAACAATTCCAAAATTAAGGATGTATCGGAGCTTAACAGCTTTGCAAAGCTGAAAGAGACTGCCGATGATATGCAGGCACGCAAAGACGAGTTAGGCATTAAAGGGGCGTTCACTTCTGCAGGTATGGACTCTTCTTCAGACTGGCGCTTTAAGACTCATCTTGCAAATCTGCCGATATATTACGAGTACAAGGCCGACGGCATCGGAGATACTGACGCAATTAAGGGCGTCTACCTGGAAAACTACAAAAATATATGGGATTTGTATATGACCGATTCTACCTGCGATCCGAAGGTGCTCAGCAGCAAAACCGGAGACGATGCGCTTTCAGAGTTTGTTATGGGTGAGGCTGTATTTTATCAGAATGGAACATGGGCCTATACGGATATTCAGAAGGACGGCTCTCTCTCTGATGATGAAATCGGCATGCTTCCGATTTATATTGGCGTTGACGGTGAAGAAAATCAGGGGCTTTGCACCGGTTCGGAAAACTATTGGTGTGTGAACAAAAATGCTTCTGCAGAAAATATTAAGGCGACTTTGGATTTTATGCTCTGGTGCATTTCCAGCGACGACGGCCGTCATGCGCTTTGCTATGAAATGAATTTTGTTTGTCCGTTTAAAACCTTTACCGACGAATACCTGCCGAAAAATCCGTTGATTACTGCAGCTAACCAATATATTGCCGATGGTAAGACTCCGGTTGCCTGGTGTTTTCCGACAATGCCGAGCGAAACCTGGAAGAATAATGTTGGCGGTGCATTGCTGAAATACGCGCAGGGTACCGGTTCGTGGAATGACGTTAAAACAGCATTTGTAGATGGATGGAAGACGGAAAAGGCGGCAGCCAAATCCGCGCAAAAATAATCATATATTTGAAATTTTTATTTACCCGACAAATCAGGAGGGGTGAGCGACCCGCTCGCCCCTCCTGATTTCATTCGGAAGATATTCTGCAGGGATTCCCTGACAGGCAGAAAGGGGTGAAGCCATATGCAAAAAGCATTAAAAAAGTATTGGCCTATTTTTTTACTGCCGACAGTATTGGCTTTTTGTATTGGTTTTGTATTTCCATTCATTATGGGAATATATTTAAGTTTTTGCAATTTTACTACAGTTACCGACGGAGTTTGGGTAGGTCTGAATAATTATATAAAAATATTTACGGACACAACTTTTTCACATGCGCTTTGGTTTACCGTACGATTTACAATCGTTTCCGTAATTCTGATCAATTTATTGGCCTTTGCAGTTGCATTACTGATGACGCGGGGTATTCGCGGAACTAATGTTTTTCGAACAGTGTTTTTTATGCCAAATCTCATTGGCGGTATTGTGTTGGGATATATCTGGCAAATGATTTTTAACGGAATTTTGCAGAATTACGGCAAAACGCTTACGTATTCTGCAGAGTACGGATTTTGGGGACTGGTCATCCTGATGTGCTGGCAGCAGATCGGCTACATGATGATTATCTACATTGCCGGAATCCAAAGCGTCCCGCAGGTACTGTATGAAGCGGCCCAGATTGACGGCTGCGGCAAGTGGAAAACTCTTTGGAATATTACACTGCCAAATGTGATGCCGAGTATTACTATTTGCACATTTCTGACGTTGACCAACGGATTTAAGCTTTTTGACCAGAATCTTGCATTAACAGCCGGTCAGCCTGCCAACGAGACGGAGATGTTGGCGCTCAATATTTTTAACACCTTTTACGGACGTACCGGGTGGGAGGGTGTTGGTCAGGCAAAAGCGGTTATTTTTTTCATTATCGTTGTAGCGATTGCACTTTTGCAGCTGAGGTTAACGCGTTCCAGGGAGGTACAGCAATGATAGCTAAGAAAAAGAAGCGCGGGGAATGGATTTTGACGGTTACTCTTATGTTCTTTTCCGTTCTTTATCTTTGTCCGATTTTCATTGTATTGATAAATTCATTTAAGAAAAAAGCGTATATCAACCGCTATCCGTTTGCTTTGCCGGATGCAAAGAGTTTTGTAGCGTTAGACAATTACGTGGAAGGTATTCAAAAAACTAATTTTTTTGATGCCGCGCTGAACAGTCTGATTATTACAGTCGGATCAGTTCTGGTTATTTTAGTCTGTACTTCTATGTGCGCATGGTATATCAGCCGATGTGTTAATTTTGCGACGAAAGGAATTTACTATCTTTGTCTTTTCAGTATGGTTGTGCCGTTTCAGATGGTAATGTTTACTCTGAGCAAAATTGCGGATATGCTTAAATTGAGCAATCCGATCGGGTTGATTATCGTTTATCTTGGTTTTGGCGCTGGCCTTGCAGTGTTTATGTTCTGCGGCTTTGTAAAGAGTATTCCGCTGGAAATCGAAGAAGCGGCCATGATCGATGGAGCCAGTCCGCTGAAATCTTTTTTCAGTGTTGTCCTGCCGATCATGAAACCGACGTATATCTCTGTCGGTATTCTTGAAACCATGTGGATATGGAACGATTATCTGCTGCCGTATCTGGTTTTGAATTTAAAAAAGTATAAGACAATACCGATTGCGATTCAGTATCTAAAGGGTGGTTACGGCTCTATTGACTGGGGCGCTATGATGGCGATGCTTATGTTGGCGATTGTCCCTGTTGTAGTATTTTATCTGCTGTGCCAGAAGCATATTATCAAAGGCGTTGTGGCCGGCGCAGTAAAAGGCTGACAGGAGGGAGACACTGTATGCGTGCAAGCGGCATCCTTTTACCGATCGCTTCTCTGCCGGGGCCCTACGGAATCGGAACATTAGGAAAGGCAGCTTATCAGTGGATTGATTTTTTGCAGCAGGCAAAGCAAAAATACTGGCAGGTTCTGCCGATTGGACCAACCGGTTATGGCGACAGCCCTTATCAAAGCTTTTCTGCCTTTGCTGCAAATCCTTATTTTATTGATCTGGAGCGCCTGCGTGAGCAGGGATTACTGACCCGAGCAGAAATAGAGGAAGCGCAGTTGACAACCGCACCGCACCGTATTGATTATGCGCGGCAGTTCTCGGCGCGGCTGCCGCTTTTGAAAAAAGCAGCGAATCGTTTTCAAACGGCACAGAACGGCTACGCCGAATTTGTTGCTCAAAATGCGTTTTGGCTTCCGGATTATGCACTGTTTATGGCGCTGAAGGAGGAAAACCAGCAAAGAGCATTTACAAAATGGCCCCTGTCTCTCAGACTTCGCAAAGCGGAGGTTCTCCGGCAGGCGCGTGTTCGCTGCGCAGAGCAGATTCGCTGCAGGCAGGTTCTGCAATATTGGTTTTATGAACAGTGGACCGCTTTGAAAAAGTACGCGAACGATCGCAACGTTTTCATCATTGGGGATATTCCGATTTATGTTTCACCGGATTCCAGTGACCTGTGGACGCAGCCCTCGCTTTTTCAAACGGACGAAAAAGGCGATCTGACCGAGGTAGCGGGTTGTCCTCCGGACGCGTTTTCTGCCAATGGTCAGCTATGGGGCAATCCCCTGTATCGCTGGGAGGAACATCAACGAACAGGTTATCAATGGTGGATCAATCGGCTGCGTTATGCTGCGTCTGTTTTTGATCAGGTACGCATCGACCATTTCAGAGGATTTTCCGGATATTACGCAGTAAATGCCAAGGCTCAAACGGCGGCAAACGGTCATTGGTGTGCCGGGCCGGGAAGCGAATTTGTGCGGAGCATTAAAATTGCGCTGCCGGATCTGAAAGTTATTGCGGAGGATCTGGGGTATCTGACACCGGATGTTCGCGCGCTTTTGAAGGAGAGCGGTTTTCCGGGTATGAAAGTACTTCAGTTTGCCTTTGACAGCCGGGAAGACAGTGATTATCTGCCGCATAATTACCATCGGAACTGTGTTGTATACACAGGTACCCACGATAATACCACCGCGGAGGATTGGCAAATTTCCGCTCCCGCAGAGGACGTCCGTTTTGCAAAGGAATATATCCATGCCGACAGCGGCGATTTTACCAGGCAATTCATTCGTGCTGCAATGGCCAGTGTGGGAGATACTGTGATCATTCCCATACAGGATTGGCTGCAGCTTGGCGCGGAAGCCAGAATCAATACGCCGGGGACGGTGGGTGGTAACTGGACCTGGAGAATGCTGCCCTCTGCCGCATCTGCTTCACTTGCGCGGCAGATCGCTGAGATGACATGTCTTTATGGGCGGGCATAGCCTTCTGGATTTTTGTTGTCTTTTAGGGAAAAAGGAAAATTTCAGTTTGATCGATGGAAATCATAAGTTTTAGGTATTTAAAGAAACCTCCTGCGGGAAAAAGATGAAGACTGTGAACCACGTCCGAGAACGCAGGAGGTTTTGTTCTGCTCAGAATCCTATCGGGAATGCAATATCGAAAAAAATCAAAAAAGATGTCACAAAACGTATTCTAAAATCGTTATTATATACAAAAGGAAAAGGGTAGCGGATTAGAGCATCCGTGCTCTCCATGATTCCTGGAAAGAAGAAAACACGAGGAGGCCGCGAAATGAAGATCGGAAAAAGATTAAGGCAAGTGCTGTCACTGTTTTTGACGGCGATTCTGCTCACACAGCTGCCCGTTGCAGCAAATGCAGCGCCGGATCGGGACGGTCTTACCGCAGCCGGGCCGGCAGCGGAAGAAGAAATGGCGGGAGAGACGGAGATCCTGACGGAGCTTCCTGCAGAGCGCGATGAATATACAAAGCGTTTTCTGCTGGAGAACGGCGGCATGCTGGCGGTGCAGTATGCGATCCCGGTCCATTTTGAAGCGGAGGACGGGAGCTGGAGGCAGTACGACAACCGGATGGAGGAAACGGCGGACATACTGGACACGGAAGCCCGGGATGAGGAGGCGCAGTTGTGCGCTGAAAATGCTGTTCCGAATACGGAATACAAAGTCATTCAGAGTGACAAGGACATCCGGCTTGCGAAGAAAGCCGGTAACAAAAAGCTGATCACCATTGAAAAAGACGGCAACCTCATTTCGTGGGGGTTTTCCGGTGTGTCGAAGGTACCGGTGGAATTCACGGAGCCGGAGCCGGCCGGAAGCGGCAACGATGCATTTCTGAATTTAACGGGAGTGGTGCAAGAGGCATGGTACCGCGACGCATTTCCGGATGTCGATCTGCAGTACCTGATTCTTCCGACCGGCGTAAAGGAAAATATTATCCTGGAGAGCGCCGATGCACAGACCGATTTTGTGATGGAATATAAGTTCCACAAGCTGACCGCGGTGCAGATGAACGGAAAAACCGTTGAACTGAGAGATAACGCGGGAGAGACGGTCTATACCGTTACGGCTCCGATGATGCAGGATGCAGACGGAGAATGGAGCGACGCGCTGACGCTGAGCATTGAGGAATCGAAGAACAACAGGCTGAAAATCAGAGTGAGTGCGGATCCGGAGTGGCTGAAGGACCCGGCGCGCGCATTTCCGGTGACGGTGGACCCGACGTTTGAAACGAGCCGGAGCTGGGGAACGGTGGATTCGACAACGCTGGTTTCGGGGCATCCGGCCACAGCGTACGGAAAAGGGAGCGCAAACTATATCGGCAGCCTGTATGTCGGGCATGAGCCGAACAGCAGCTTCGGAAAGACGCGCGCGCTGGTCAGGCTGAACAGTCTGCCGCAGCTGTCTCCGGGCGACGTGATCGTGGATTCCAGGCTGTACCTGCTTCAGTATGCGTCGAGTGCGGCGATTCAGGTCAATGCGCACAGGGTCACGGGGAGCTGGACGATGGCAGGAGCGACGTGGAACAGCAGCAATTCCGCTTTTGAAAGCACCGTGTCGGATTACGACATCACGACCACCGGAGTGACGTCGGTGTACAACAGCTGGAACATTACCCGGATGACGCGTGAATGGTACGACGGGACCTCGGCGAACAACGGGGTCATGCTGATCGCACCGACGGAAAGCAGCAGCGCCATGTCCCGGGTGATCTATTATGCTTCAACGTATCCGGATTCGGTGACGGTGCGGCCGGTATTTCAGCTGAGCTATCGCAGCAACCGAGGGCTGGAGGGCTACTGGTCGTACCGTGAGCAGAGGCTGAGCGGCGGCGCGGCGGGGTACGTCAACGACTATTCAGGGAATCTGGTGTATCAGGTCCCGGTGATGTCGGAATCCGGCAGCCGTATGCCGGTCTCGGTCAACCTGACCTACAACGGCTATACATCGAACCGGCAGTTTCTGAACGGGGCTTCCGGGCTTGTAACGGGAAACGGCTGGCAGACGAATTTGAGTCAGCGGTGCTGGAAGGTGGAGAACCTGCCGGGGCTGGGGACGGATGTGATCGCAGCGCTGCAGGCGGCAGGATACAAACGGATCTACATTGATGAAGACGGAACGGTCCATTACTTCAAAACAACGACCGACGAAAATACGCTGGAGGACGAAGACGGACTCGGCATGACGATGAAGATCAACTCCGACCCGTCCAGTCCGTACCTGATCGAATGCGCGGACGGCAGCAGGATCGGATTTACCGCGTACGGTTATCTGTACAAATTCGTGGATGCCAGCGGGAATACGACAACGGTCGATTACAGCGGCGCCAACATGACGAAGATCACGGACGGCGCGGGGAGAGTGACGCGCTTTACGTATGCGGCCAGCGGCAGCGCCCAGCGGCTGACCAAAGTGACCGATCCGTCCGGCCGGGAAACGGTGCTCACGTACAGCGGAAACAACCTGCAGAGGTTGACATATCCGGACGGGACATCGGTGCAGTTTGCTTACTCTGCGGTCACGGCCAACGGCAAGACCTACAGCCGGATTTCCCGCGTCACGGATAAAGACGGCACTTATCTGAACTACAGTTACAAATCCACCGGATTGGCGCAGGAGCTGACCAGGGTGACCTCCGTCCGGGAATATGCCGCCGACGGCACGGCCGGGAATTCCATGAGTATCAGCTATAACCGCGACAGGACAACGAAATTTACTTATGTCAGAAGCGGCGTGACAACGAGCGAGACGAGCAGCTTCGACAATTTTGGCCGGACTGTCAGCGTGCTCAATGCGGACGGCAGCGCCGCCACCGGCACGTATACTTCGACCGCCGGCAAGCAGAACAACCGCCTGACCCATCAGGCCCAAGGCGCGAAGTATGTCAACAATCTGCTGATAAACAGCAGTGCGGAGAAGGCTGATAGTAAATGGAAAGGGGTAAATGGTGGAACACCAGCCGCAACTTTTACGCGAGATACCTCACAGCAGTATCTCGGCAGTTATTCGTTAAAAGTTTTGCAGAGTGCTGCAACCTCGAACAATCATGGATATTATCAGAGTGTTTCACTATCTGCAAACACCACCTATACGCTTTCTGCCTATATGAAAACCAGTTCTGTGACGGGTGGCGGTGCAAGTATTTGGGTTCAGTTCTATAATGCAAATGGCACGAATATAGGTGTAACTGCCTCTCCCGGCGTGACCGGAACGATGGACTGGCACAGAGAAAAACTGACCTTTACGACACCTGCGGGAACCGCGACTGCCCAAATTTATTGTGGTATTCTCTGCGCGACCGGAACGGTCTGGTACGATTGCATTCAGCTGGAAGTCGGGAATACGATGAACGACTACAACATGCTGCAGGAAAGCAACTTTGCGACGAGGAGCTGTTGGACCGGAGATAATCTGGGGCCTTCGGACGGAGTGAATCTGGACAGGCAGAAGGGAACGCTGGTAGGTCAGGCCAACGTCAGCAAAAACATATATCAGAACGTGCCGGTGAACCGGCGGAACGTCAGCGTGACGATCTCCGGCAAGGCGCAGGCGAATTCCGTGCCGATCGGGTACGAGGGGCGGAACTTTGCGCTTGCGCTTAAGGTGCATTATTCCGACAGCACCTTTACCTATCATGTGTACCCGTTCAACGCGGAGACCGGCGCGGAGCAGTACCTCAGCGCGACGCTGACGGTTCCGTCGAATAAGCAGTCGTTGATCGTCTCGTCGATCACCTTTTTTGCGTTTTACTATAAAAACGCGGGGGTT
>JAHZES010000068.1:0-1579 GCA_019421725.1 Clostridiales bacterium
GGTTTCCGACGCAAAGACGTAACCTTCGTCTTCCGGCAGTCTTCCGATACACAGCGGACGAATCCCCAGCGGGTCACGGGCTGCAATCAACTTACGTGGGCTCATAACAATAAGCGAATAAGAACCTTCGATCTGTTCCATTGTTCGGCCGACGGCTTCTTCTACAGAATGGGAGGTCACCCGTTCCCGCGCGATCAGATAGGCAATTACTTCAGAATCAATCGTTGTTTGAAAAATAGCTCCACGATGCTCAAGCTCCCGCCGTAATTCAACAGCGTTAATTAAATTGCCATTATGAGCAATTGCAATGCTGCCCTTGACATAGCGCAGAGCAAGAGGCTGAGCATTTTCCCGCACACTGGCCCCTGCTGTGGAATAACGGACATGCCCAACCGCGATCTGCCCTTGCAGCTGCTGCAAAATGGAAGGATCAAAGACCTCATTTACAAGCCCCATATCCTTATGGTAACAGATAACGCCCCGGTCGTTCACCGCAATTCCGCAGCTTTCCTGCCCGCGGTGCTGCAGAGCAAGCAGACCATTATAAACAAGATAGGAAACGTCTGCGCCGTTCTTTGTGTAGACGCCAAAAACACCGCATTCGTCGTGCGGCTTTTCCAAATCCATGGCTTCGGTTCTATCGATCTCTTTCATGAGTGTGTTTTTGTCCTCTCTTTGCGTGTTGCACAACAACGACAAACAGCCCGCTTTAAAAAGGCAGGCTGTCTATTCCGGTTTTCTTACAGGCCAAGGCGGGCAAAAACTTCTTTGTACGCGTCTTCCACCCCTCCAAGATCACGGCGGAAACGATCTTTATCCAATTTTTCATGGGTCTTGCTGTCCCAAAGACGGCAGGTATCCGGTGAAATTTCATCCGCAAGAATAATTTTTCCGTCGCAACAGCCAAACTCCAGTTTAAAATCAACCAAATCAATATTAATGGTCTTAAAAAATTCAAGCATAAGCTCATTGATACGCAATGCCATATCCGCAATGGTATCAATTTCTTCTCTGGTTGCATACCCGGCAGCAAGAATGTGATACTCATTCACCATCGGATCGCCCAACTCGTCATTCTTATAGCAAAACTCCAACACGGTGGATTTCAGCGGAGTCCCTTCCGGAATACCTAATTTTTTAGAAAGGCTGCCGGCGGCAATGTTGCGGACAATAACCTCCAGCGGAACAATTTCTACTTTTTTCACAAGCGTTTCACGTTCGCTGAGTTCCTTGACAAAATGCGTGGGGATTCCCTTTTTTTCAAGCAGCTGGAACATCATGTTGGACATCCGGTTATTGACGACACCTTTTCCGACGATTGTGCCTTTTTTCAGGCCGTTAAAGGCCGTCGCATCATCTTTGTAATCCACAATACAAAGCGTCGGATCATCTGCAACCGCGAAAACCTTCTTTGCCTTACCCTCGTACATCTGCTCGCCTTTGACCATTTTTGTACCATCCTTTCATACTGGAGAGGCCTGGAGAGACCCACACCTCAACAAAGCTCATATTAAAATCACCGGGCGAAAACCGACCGGAATTTTTCGAATCAGTTGCGCACATAAAGATTCCCATATGG
>JAHZES010000068.1:1589-9948 GCA_019421725.1 Clostridiales bacterium
ACGCGCAGAAGCCGGGCGCACTTTTACAAAATCTTCCGCACGCAGCGCGCCGGGTCCATGGCCAAACACCTGAGTGAATGTATCGGCGTAGCGCTGCACAAAAGCCAAATCGTCTTTGTTACACTCTTCGACCACAACAGTGGAGGAAAAATTTTCCGAAGGAACTTTACCGCGCAAATACATTATACCACCATGCATTCCTGTTGCGCAATAGCCTGCTGCAGGCGGCTGCACTTCTTCGTCACTTTGGCCAAAAACAATAATCACTCCACCCGCCATATATTCACCCAGAAAGGCCCCCGCCGTTCCACCGATTACAATGACAGGCCGCGCTTCACCGAATTCCTTCATATGAATGCCGCAGCGGTAACCGGCATTTCCTTCCACAAAAATTTCGCCGCCGCGCATAGCGTACCCAAGCGCGTCACCGGCATGACCGTGCACAACAATCCGACCGCGGTTCATTGTATTGCCGACCGCATCCTGGCCGTTGCCAAACACCTCGACCGAAGCGCCGTCCATATAGCAGCCCAAGTCGTTACCGGGTGTACCGTGAATGCGAATTGTGCATCCCTTTCCTACTCCGGCGCCAATGTAGCGGTGACCTTCCACCTCGGTCAGCTCGACCCGGGATCCCTTGCGCAGCGCATCTGCAATCTCTTCATTCAGTTCTCTGAATCCTTTTCCTTTTGCTGAAATATTCATTATGACACACCTCCATTAAACAGCCGCCTCTTAACCGAACAGGAAGCTGTATCACCTTAAAAAACGAACAGCGTTTTTGGTCCGGGCTGTTTACGAAAAATCTGCTCGAGAACAACCGTTGTATCAATTCCTGCCTGAACGACATCCTGATCGGAATATATCTTTTCAGGAATTCGCTCCGTTTCACGGCCGGTTTCCTTTTTCTGTTCCGAATCATTCGCCTGCGTAACGGATTCCGAGAATATCAAGCTCCTTTTGAGTCAATCCGATACCGCGCAGCATCAGCCTATTGCCGCGCAAGCTGTCGATCGCGTTGATCCCCATGCCGCCCATCAGCTCCTTGATTTCGTGATCCCATGCACGAAACACGTTTGCCACACGCTTTGACATAATTTCCGGATCCAGACGGCGGGTAAGCTCTTCCTTCTGCGTTGCGATACCCCAATTGCAATTGCCTGTGTAACAGGTGCGGCACATATGACATCCCATGGCGATCAGTGCAGCCGAGGCAATATACACGGCGTCAGCCCCCAGAGCAATGGCCTTGACAACATCAGCGCTGTTGCGCACGCTGCCGGCAACTACCAGGGAAACCTGCTGGCGAATCCCCTCGTCACGCAGCCGCTGATCCACCGAAGCCAATGCGAGCTCTACCGGAATGCCAACAGTATCGCGAAATCTTGTCGGCGTGGAACCTGTACCGCCGCGGAATCCGTCGATCGCAATAATATCCGCACCGGCGCGCACGGCGCCCGAAGCAATTGCGGCGATATTATGCACTGCGGCTATTTTAACGGAAATCGGCTTTTTGTAATGGGTGGTTTCCTTCAACGAATAAATCAGCTGACGCAGATCTTCAATGGAATAAATATCATGATGGGGTGCCGGAGAAATAGCATCCGTGCCTTCCGGAATCATACGCGTCTGGCTGACCTCATAATTAACCTTTTCGCCGGGCAAGTGACCGCCGATCCCCGGCTTTGCTCCCTGACCGATCTTGATTTCGATGATCTGCCCCTTGTCAAGATAACCCTTGTGAACTCCAAAACGCCCGGACGCCACCTGTACAATGCAATGATCGGCATATTGCTCCAGCTCCTTATGCAGGCCGCCTTCTCCGGTATTAAAGAAGGTGTTGCACTCCTTGGCGGCCATTGCAATGGATTTTTGTGCATTGAGCGAAATGGATCCGAAAGACATGGCAGAAAACATGATCGGCGAATTCAGCTCCACGGTCGGTGGAATATGCGTTAGAAGTTTTCCTGTTTTGCTGAATTCCAGCCTGTCCGGTTTTGAGCCGAGAAAGGTTTTTGTTTCCATCGGTTCGCGCAGCGGATCAATAGACGGGTTGGTTACCTGACTGGCGTTTAACAGAATATGATCCCAATAAATTGGGTACGGCTGCGGATTTCCCATACTGGAAAGCAAAACACCGCCGCTTTCCGCCTGCTTTTCCACCTCCTCGATCGCCTGCATGGTCCAGTTAGCGTTCTCCCGAAACTCATTAGGACTTTTACGGATGGCAAGTGCCTCGGTTGGACACATACAGACACAGCGTTGGCAGTTGACACATTTGCTCTCATCTGCAGTCATCTTTCCTGTATTGGGGTCTTTTTTATGAACTCCATTTGCGCACTGCTGTTCACAAATACCACAGGCAATACAGCGTTCCTCGCTGCGCAGCACCATATATTCAGAAGAATAGTATCTCATTGCTCATCATTCCTTTCAGACGGTCGGGGCAAGTGTGACGATAATGGGGCGACCGCCCTCGATCGACCAGATTTTATCCGGTTCTGGGCAGATAGTACGGATCGCTGCCTCTTCGCTTGCAAAGAAGACTTCATCACCCTGTTTTGCTGCCATCAGCGCACGAAGTTTCAGTCTGTCGTTAAGCGCCAGCAGCCCATTGTTGAAACCGAGAATAATAGAAAACGGACCGTTGACAAGCGCGCTGGAATACGTTTTGCGCAGCGTGGTGTAGTATTCTCGCTGTGCTTTGGGCATGGCGGCAATCTCTTCCCACATGGGCGCTGCAATGATATTGGCAGCGGTTTCAAGAGAAAGCTTGTGCTTGCGCACCAGCAGGTCAAACAAATAAGTAATAACCTCTGTGTCAGTCTGCAGCGTACATTTATAACCGAACATTTCAATATAACGACGGTTTGCATCGTAAGAGGAAATCTCGCCGTTGTGGACAATAGACCAATCAAGCAGCGTAAACGGATGAGCTCCGCCCCACCAGCCGGGCGTATTCGTGGGAAAACGTCCGTGCGCCGTCCAAAGATACCCCTTATAATCGTCCAGCATGTAAAACTCGCCAACATCTTCTGGGTACCCGACCGCTTTGAAGGCGCCCATATTTTTACCGCTGGAAAAAACAAAGGCGCCGCCGATGGTCGTATTCACCCGAAAAACACAACGGGTTGTAAATTCTTCTTCGTCAAGCTCGGATTCGACCAGTCTTGCTTTGTCCGGGCGGACAAAATATCGCCAAATGATCGGTGAACTGCGGATGCTTTCCGTTTTGCGGGTAGGCATTCGCCCTGCCATTTCGATTTCAAAATGTTCATTAAGGAATTGCTCGGTTTTTGTCTTTGCTTCCATCGTATCATAAAAAATATGCAGTGCATAAAGCTCTTTAAACTGAGGATAGATTCCGTAAGCGGCAAAACCGCCGCCCAACCCGTTGGAACGGTCGTGCATCAGCGCAATTGACTTGATAATCCGTTCCCCTGAAAAACAAATTCCCTTTTTGTTGATTACTGCGCTGATAGCACAGCCGGACGGGATTCTGACTTGCCCTTCCTGTTGCAACATTTGTTTTACCCCCTTAATTTTTGATCTGATATAATTAAAACATATAGCTACGTTGTTCTGCATAATACATTTTAATATGTACTGCAATAAAAATCAACCGCTTTTCCCTGAAAGGCAATTATTTTATCTATTGCAAAAAATGACGGCACCCCCTCAAAAACGAGGAGACGCCGTTGCCTTCCTGATGATTCAAAATTCAATAAAATAATCAAATCTTTGCAATATCGATCACCGAAATTTCATGACGATCGAGCATTTCGATACACCGGATGTACGCTGCTACCGTATCGAGCGAGGTCAGACACGGAATCCTTGCTTCAATGGCAGTACGGCGAATATGAAAGCCGTCACGATGATGAGCTGAACCCTTACTCGGCGTATTAATCACCACATCCACCTTGCCGGAAAGAATCTCGTCCAGAATGTTTGGGTGCTCTTCTCCAAGCTTGCGCAGGGTAGTCGTTTCCACACCGTGATGGGCAAAATATCGCCCGGTACCGCCTGTGGTAAACAGTTCCCACCCCAAAGCCTGCAGCCGTTTTGCAAGCGGCAGTGCTTCCGCTTTGTCAACATCACTGACCGTGATAATAGCACAGCCCTTTTTCGGTAATTTTGTGCCCGAACCGATGAACGCTTTTGTCAATGCTTCTTCGTATTTTGTCGCAATGCCGAGAACCTCGCCAGTCGATTTCATCTCCGGCCCAAGATTAACATCTGCTCCGTAAATTTTTTCGAAAGAGAAAACCGGCATTTTGACGGCAATCGTGTTTTTGGGAGGCTGCAGACCGTAATCGTACCCAAGTTCCGGCAGTTTTTTTCCTTCTATAGCGGCTACCGCCAAAGGAACGATTGGAATACCTGTTATTTTACTAATATACGGCACAGTCCGTGAAGCACGTGGGTTTGCCTCAATGACATACACCTCGTCATCCTTGACGATAAATTGAATATTCATCAATCCGATTACATGCAGCTCCCGGCAGAGATCCACCGTATAACGGATGATTTTCTGCTGCATCGCCGGCGCAATTGTCTGCGGCGGGTAGACTGAAATGCTGTCTCCCGAATGGACGCCGGCGCGCTCCACATGCTCCATAATTCCCGGGATCACCACGCCTGTTCCGTCGCAGACGGCATCTACCTCCGCTTCCGTACCCATGATATATTTGTCGATCAGGATCGGATGCTCCTGCGTGATCCGGTTAATCGCTGCAATGTACTCTACCAGATCCTTATCCGCCGTTGCAATATGCATTCCCTGGCCGCCAAGCACATAGGACGGACGTACAAGAACCGGATACCCGATCTTGTTTGCTGCCGCGATCCCTTCTTCTACCGTATAAATCGTGGTACCGGCCGCACGCGGAATCTTGCACTTATTTAAAATTACGTCAAACCGTTCACGATCTTCCGCTTCATCAATGGAATCCGGCGAGGTGCCGAGCACCGGCACTCCCATGGCTTCAATATCCTTGGCAAGCTTAATGCCTGTTTGCCCGCCGAACTGGACAACTGCTCCGTCCGGACGTTCCAGCTCAATGATGTTGCGCACGTCCTCCGGCGTCAACGGTTCAAAATAAAGCTTGTCTGAAATATCAAAGTCGGTGCTGACGGTTTCGGGATTGTTATTCACAATGATCGTTTCATAGCCCAAATCGTGAAATGCCCAAACACTGTGTACCGAACAGAAATCAAACTCAATGCCTTGCCCGATACGAATCGGACCGGAACCGATAACAAGAACTTTCTTTTTGCCGCTGTTGATCACCTCATTTGTACTACCGTAGCAAGAATAATAATACGGCGTTTCGGCATCAAATTCCGCGGCACAGGTATCGACCATTTTGAACGCTGCCTTAACACCGAAGCCCTCCCGCAGCGCGCGGATGGCATTCTCTGTTTTTCCGGTCAGATTTGCAATCGTTTTGTCCGGAAAGCCAAATTCCTTCGCCCGGCGCAAAAGCTTTTCCGTAATTTCGGACGCCTGACGAAGCTGCCTTTCTACATCAACGATTGCTTCGATACGCTCGATAAACCACCGGTCAATTTTTGTAATTTTATGAATCCGCTCAATGGAGATGCCGCGGCGCAGCGCTTCGGCCACCACAAAAATACGGCGATCGTCCACCTCATCAAGACGTTTTTTTACTTCCTCTTCGCTTAAATTCGCCAGCTCGGGAAGAATCATGTCGTCCATATGCTGCTCCAACGAGCGCACCGACTTCATCAGCGCCGCTTCAAAGCAGGGGGCGATCCCCATCACTTCGCCGGTAGCTTTCATCTGTGTGCCGAGCTTGCGGGTCGCATAAGTGAATTTGTCAAACGGCCATTTTGGGATCTTGACTACGCAATAATCAAGCGTCGGCTCAAAGCAGGCAAAGGTCTTCTTCGTAATGGCATTTTCAATTTCATCCAAGGAATAGCCAAGCGCAATTTTGGACGCGACTTTTGCGATCGGATATCCTGTTGCCTTGGAAGCCAGCGCCGAAGAACGGCTGACACGCGGATTCACTTCAATGACAACGTACTCAAAGCTGTCGGGATTAAGCGCATACTGCACGTTGCAGCCTCCCTCGATCCCCAGCTCCGTAATGATATCCAGTGCGGCGGTACGAAGCATCTGTGTTTCTTTATCCGCCAACGTCTGACAAGGTGCAACCACGATGGAATCACCGGTGTGAACGCCGACAGGGTCAAGGTTTTCCATGTTGCAGACCGTAATGCAATCCCCTCTTGCGTCGCGCATGACCTCGTATTCAATCTCTTTCCAACCGGCAATACTGCGCTCAATCAGCACTTGCCCAACACGGCTCAGGTGCAGTCCCTGTGAAGCAATTTCCACCAGCTCTTCCTGCGAATTGGCAATTCCGCCGCCGGTTCCGCCGAGCGTATAGGCCGGACGAACGATTACAGGATATCCGATTTCTTCCGCCTCATTGATGCATTGCTCCAACGTTTCGGCAATGCGGCTTTCCGCGCACGGCTGATGAATTTTTTCCATGGCTTCCTTGAAAAGCTCGCGGTCCTCCGCACGCTTGATTGTTTTGGCGGAAGTACCGATAATCCGGACATTATGTTCCTTTAAAAAACCGGATTCTTCAAGCTCGATGCCGAGGTTCAATGCATTCTGACCTCCGAGGGTAGGAAGAATGGAATCCGGCTTTTCAATTTCGATTACACGCTTCAGCGTCGTCAGGTTCAGCGGCTCAATATAGACGTGGTCTGCAATCATTTTATCGGTCATGATTGTCGCGGGATTGGAGTTTACGAGCACCACCTGTACGCCCTCTTCCTTCAGTGCGCGACAGGCCTGTGTACCGGCGTAATCAAATTCCGCCGCCTGACCGATAATAATCGGCCCGGAACCGATAATAACAACTTTTTTTATGCTTTGGTCTTTCATTCGCGGGCTCCTCCCATCAGCGAAACAAAACGGTCAAACAAAAACGCCGTATCCTTTGGACCGGGCGCCGCCTCCGGATGAAACTGAACCGAGAACGCGCGCCCGTTTTGATAATTAAGGCCCTCTACGCTGCCGTCGTTCATGCTGACGAAAGAAATCCCTGCAACTTTCGGATCTACTGTCTCGCCCCTGACGACATAACCGTGATTCTGCGAGGTGATGTAAACACGGTTTTCGGCTATCTCTTTGACCGGATGATTCACGCCGCGGTGACCGTATTTCAGCCGTTCGGTCTGCGCTCCGGTCGCCAACGCCATCAATTGATGGCCAAGACAGATGGCAAACGTCGGAATTCCATAGTCAAGCAGCTTCTTGATTTCACCGATGGCATGAACGCAGTCCTTTGGGTCGTCCGGACCGTTGGAAAGCATCACACCGTCCGGAGAATACTGCCGGATCGTTTCAAAGTCCACATCATAAGGAAAGCACTGCACCGAGCATCCCCGTCTTGTTAATGAGGTGATAATGCTCTGTTTAACGCCGAAATCAATCATGGCGACCTTTGCGCCTTTTCCGGGGTAAAAGCGGTTTTCTGTCCGGCTGACCAGCGGGACATGGCTGGTCAGCCGGTAACTTCTGGCCGCACGCAGCATCTCCTCTTCATTGATGGAATCTCCATACGAAATAGCGCCGCGCATGGTTCCGCGCTCCCGGAGATGACGGGTCAAAGCGCGGGTATCAAGCCCTTCCATTCCCGGAATATGATTCGCAAGCAGATAGCGGTTCAGGTCCATGTCCCGGCGAAAATTGCTCCCGTGCAGGGTCAGCGAATGAACAATATAGGCGCCCACCCAGGGACGGGATGATTCGGCGTCGTCATAACAGACGCCGTAATTTCCAATCATCGGATAAGTCATTACAACTGCTTGTCCGCAATAGGAAGGATCCGTCAACAGCTCAGGATATCCACACATTCCCGTATTGAATACCACTTCACAAACCACATTACGGCATTCACCGATTCCGGTTCCCTCGTACTTTGTTCCGTCCTCCAACATCAATAATGCCTTCATTTGCAAGTCACCAATCCTGTCTTCTTTGTGCCGTCGGCATTCCTGCGGGCCAACCGGCACCCGCATATCCGATTATTTGACCATCTGTTTTACCCATACGCCTGCAGGCAAATCAGAATTCATGCACAATACGTTCCAACGCCGCTTTCGTATTTTCTGTAGTACCAAATGCCGTCAAGCGGAAATAGCCTTCTCCGCATGGCCCAAAGCCAGACCCTGGCGTACCTACTACCTGAACACGGTTGAGGAGCTCATCAAAGAACTGCCACGAGGTCATGTTGCCCGGCGTCTTGAGCCAGATGTATGGGGAGTTGACGCCACCGTACACCTCAAAGCCCGCCTGCGCCAGTCCATTCCG
>JAHZES010000069.1:0-9659 GCA_019421725.1 Clostridiales bacterium
CGATCGCGTGGATCTTTGCTCCGCTCGGCTGGGGAACCTGGCAGGCTGCCGTTGCTTCCATAACAGGGCTTGTGGCAAAGGAAAACATCGTCGGTACCATGGGTATCCTTTACGGCGCATCCGGCAACGTGTACGCCACTCTTGGCGAGGCCTTCACCGGAATCACCGGCTATTCCTTCCTGGTGTTCAACCTTCTGTGCGCGCCCTGCTTTGCAGCTATCGGCGCCATCAAGCGTGCGGCTTTGCCTATGCGATTGCCCTGATGATCAACCAGTTCGGAGGAGCCTTTACCGGCAACCTTAATGTCATCGGCCTGATCTTTGCCATAGCTGTACTGGCGCTGATTGTATTCATGCTGTTTAAGCCTTACCGGGAATCCGTTAAGCTGACTGGAAAATCCATAAAGTAATAAGCGTTAAACAAACAACAACCAAAAATAAACTGACAGGGGGAGAACAAAATGCTTGCATGGCTGTCTGCCAATATTGGAACCATTCTCATTACACTGATTCTGGTCTGTATCGTTGCGTTGATCATTGCGAAAATGCACAGAGACAGAAAAAAGGGGAGATCCTCCTGCGGCGGAAACTGCGGGCATTGCCCGATGAGCGGTTCCTGCCATCACGGTCAGTGAAAAAACAAAGGGAGCCGCAGAAAGATCTCCTGTGGCTCCCTTATCTTTTAACCGGGGGTAAGTGATGGCTAACTCAAAAAACGAATTGACCGTCTCAAATATCAGATATCTTCTTGTGATGTACGATTTATGCGAAGGAGGCACCGGGACGCGCTGCGTTCGAATTGCTGAAGCGCTTGGGCTTTCCAAGCCGAGCGTACACGCAATGGTGAATACGCTGAAGGACATGCAGCTGGTTCACAAGGATTCCTACGGCGTCGTTTCTTTTACGGAGCAAGGACAAAAGCTCGCTGAGCAGTATTCCGGGTATTTCCGGACCATCAGCGGCCTGTTCGAGGCTCTGCTTCCCGACTCCTCCGACGTTCGTTCCGCCGCCTGCGCGCTTCTGTCCGAGATCGGCCCCGACCATCTGAACGAAATGTGCAAAAGAATTGTACAACGGAAAACCGAAACAGACCCGGCGCCGCAGGTAACCTGTAATTATGAATGGAGGGATCTGACATGATTAAAACCATTCTGAAAATTGACGGCATGGCGTGCGGCATGTGTGAAGCGCATATCAACGACTGTCTTCGTCAGAATTTTGACACCAAAAAAATCAAAACTTCTCATGCAGCGGGAACCTCCGAAATCATTTCCGAAAATCCGCTGGATGAACAGAAGCTTCACAGCGCAATTGCCGCTGCCGGCTATACACTGTTATCGGTAAAAGCAGAACCGTACGCAAAGAAAGGCTTCTTCGGCCTCTTCGGCCGATAAGCGGTTACAGCGGCCCGGCTTTGAATCTTCTCCGACCACAGACCGAGCACTACCGGCTCTCTGTTCTTCAAACGGTCAGCGCACCGTCAAAGAACCGCCTTCGGCAGCCTCCACCACTACATTTCCTGAATCCGTCGTTAAGACCTGCGTTCCCTGCGCGGCAAACAGCGCAAGCAGCGTCTTGTTCGGCGGATTTTTTTTTGAGCAGCAGATCACCGCAAGCCCCGGGCGTACCGCCGCGATCAGCTCGGCGCTTTTGCCGCACAACGCGCCGTGGTGCGGCGCCTTGAGCAGGTCGAACCCGCCCGCTGCGATTCGCTCATCCCGCAGAAGCTCTTCGATGCGGGTTTCCATTGCGTCGCCGGCAAAAAGCATCCTCCGCTCCCCAAACGTCAGCAGCGCGGCAATTGAGCGATCGTTGTCGCTGCGGTCGCCGTTTCCGGGCGGGAGGAGCGTCAGCCATGCAGCCCCGCAGGAAAAAGAAGATTCCTCCGTCAGCACCTCGACCGGCACGGCTGTGCGCTGCAGCGCATCCTGCAGCGCCTGCATCTCATCGGAATCTTCTTCATAGTCGGGACAAAATACGCGTTCTACCGCGACCTCCGCAAGCAGCTCTGCCGCACCTCCGATATGATCCTTATCAAAATGCGTCAGGATCAAAGCCTTTACGCTGCGGATGCCCGCTTCAGAAAGCGCATTCAGCACCTTACCTCCGTCGCCGATTTCACCTGCATCGATCACAACCGCTTCGCCGCCGCAGAGCAGAACGATCGCATCCGCTTTGCCGACCTTTAAAAACTGCACGGCAAGCGTTGTTCCGTGCGCGGCAGATTCCTCTGCACCGCCCGAAAAAGCATCCTCCGTGCAGCCAATACACATTGCTGTGGCAAGGCAAAGTGCGGCAGTGGAAAGTGCGGCTTTTTTATTTTTTTTCACCGGTTTTTCCTCCCCCCGCACCTGCAGCTTTTCCGCAGATCAAAATTCACAGTTTCCGGGGGTTCTGGGGAACGGGATCACGTCCCGAATGTTGTCCACACCGGTGAGGTAAATGATCAGGCGCTCAAAGCCCATGCCAAATCCGGAATGAACGCAGCCGCCAAAACGCCGCAGATCCAAATACCAGTCAAAGGAATCGGTATTGATTCCGATCTCCTCCATACGGGAAATCAGCCGATCAACCCGTTCCTCTCTCTGTGAACCGCCCATCAGCTCGCCTGCTCCCGGCACCAGCATATCTACCGCCGCCACCGTTTTGCCGTCCTCATTCTGGCGCATATAAAACGCCTTGATATCCTTGGGCCAATCATAAACAAAGCAAGGGGAATGGAACAGCTCGTCCGTCAAATACTTTTCATGCTCCTTGGCAAGGTCTTCGCCAAATCTGGGTTCGTTTTCAAACGGTGTTTTTGCGTGTGCCTCGCGCAAAGCTGCAATTGCATCGTGATGAGAAATCCGCGCCACACCCGCTTCGACAAAATCGCTCAGCTTTTTTGTCAGCGGCGTCCTGGTGTATTGCTCCAGAAAAGCCAGCTCGTCCGGCGCTTTTTCCATAACGGTGCGCACTACATAACGCAGAAAATCCTCTTCCACATCCATCAGCTGGTGCAGGTCACAGAACGCCATCTCCGGCTCGATCATCCAGAATTCCGCCGCATGGGTCTTTGTGTTTGAATTTTCCGCACGGAACGTCGGGCCAAACGTATACACCTTTTTGTATGCCATCGCAAAAATTTCGGCTTCCAGCTGGCCGGTTACGGCAAGGCAGGTTTTCTTGCCGAAAAAGTCCTTGGTGTAATCTACAGGCTGCTTGCAGGTATCCGGGTCGACCGTCGTTACCTGAAAGGTCTGGCCCGCACCCTCACCGTCGTTGGCGGTAATCAGCGGCGTGTGGACATACACAAAATTGTTGCCCTGAAAATAATCGTGAATGGCCTGCGCTGCCAGGCTGCGGACGCGGAACACCGCCTGAAACAGCTTGGTGCGCGGGCGCAGGTGCGCAATTTCACGCAAATACTCGATCGAATGGCGCTTCGGCTGCAGCGGATAATCCTCTGCGGAAGCACCCTCCAAACGGATCTCTGCGGCCTTCATCTCAAATTGCTGGTTCTTTCCCGAGGAAGGGACAATGGTGCCGCGCACCCAAACTGCCGAACCGATTGCAAATTTCTGTATCTCTTCAAAATTAGCCAAACCCTCTTCGTAAACCACCTGCAGCTCCGACAGCACTGTTCCGTCGTAAAAATTGATAAATCCAAAGCTTTTTTGCTTGCGGTGATTGCGAACCCACCCTTGCAGGCAGATTTCCTGATTCATAAACCGATTCGGCTGCGCAAATACTTCTTTCAGGTCGATCACGTTGCTCAAATCCGAAACTTCCTTTCTTTTGTGGCGGCATTCCGGCGCGCTGCACTTTTTTCGGGTACTAAAATAAGTTTAACAAGACGGCAGCCATTCGTCAAGTAAAAGCTTGGCAGGCAGCCGTTATCTTATGCAATTTTTGCAGAAAAAAGAACGGACCGCCCGAAAGCGATCCGTTCAAAACGAGGGAAACAAGACAGCGGCTGCAATTGAACTCCACACACACCGCAGCCGCTGCTACAAAGACCAAAACTAAAGGGTAACTAAGAAATGTTAATTACTTTCTTGCTTCGTACAGGCTGTTCATCTCATCGATAACCTGATCGTAGCCATTACCGAGCTGCTCGGTCTTGAATTTTGCCCAGTAGGTATCAAGATCTTCACTGGTCGTGAGGAACTTATTGATGGTCTCGTTGTAATCGAGAACATCGTAAGTAGCAGCATCGTCCAGATTCAGACCCCGAACATTCGGCATATCCTTTACTACCGGATTCTCGGCTTTGATCGTCTCGGTGTACTCGTTGCATGCGGCAAGCACGCCATCGGAGATAGCCTTATTCATGTAAGAACGGAATTCGGACCAACAGGCGAGCGAAAGGATGCTAGTGAAGGAATACTTTTCACCAGTGGAATTGTAGGGAGTGCCGTCAGGCTTGTTGCCAAGAGTGAAGGTGACATTGCCGTCAGCGTCTTCTGTCCAGTCAGTGCCCGGAATACCGTAGACAACCGTCTTGAAGCCGTCTTCGGAAAGCAGCCAATCCATCAGAGCGCAGATGCGTTCTGCTTTTACATCGTCAACGTTACCAGCGATGTAGGACTCGGACCAGCAGCGGTCGCCGAGCACGTATTCAACTTTGCCTTCAGCGTTCTTCATCAGAGGCATACCAACAATGAGTTCGTTCAGCTGCGAGCCCTTATGAGTCGCCTGGTCGCCAGTGCACATGCTGTCCTCAAGGATCGTAACGCCGCCGGGATAAACACCGGAATGCACATAAGCGCAAGCCTTATCATTGATAAACTTGTCGCGGCCCTCTTCATCTTTGATGAGGAGGTAGTCAGGATCGATCACATCGGCATCGAGGCACTTCTTCATGTCCTTCATGCCAGCGACAAAGCTCTTGGTCATCCAAACCGGAACGATCTTGCCGGCATAGGTAGCGTCGTCCGCATCAGCATAAACCCACTGGAAGCCATTAACGGCAGCCGGGCAGGAACCGTTCATCAAACCGGTCAGCCAGCCCAGGTTGAAAGAGGTCAGACCAACGCTGCCCGGATGCTGAGCCATCATTGCTTTGCAGGCGTCGATCAGGCTGTCAATATCGGTCGGAACTTCTTTGCCGGCCTGTTTCAGCCAGTCTCTGCGGAGGATGATACCGATCCTGCTGCAAGCGTTCTGAATATCCTCGTTAAAGTTCGGGCGCGGAATTGCATAATACTTGGTCTGGGTGTCCGAAATCTCGTTTGCGGACTTAGCCCAATCGGAGGCCAGCAGCTTGGCAAGATCCGGATACTTGCTGGAATCTGTTGCGCTGTCCGGCAGAGCGCGCACAACGCCGCCCTGAGTCCAATCCTTAAAGGTCGTGGTAAAGGAAGCTGCATAAGCAGTCAGATCCGGCAGGTTCTTGGAGGTGGACCAAAGCTTGATCTTTTCGTCAGCGTCGCTCCAGGTGACCGGCTGAGCAGTAAGAGTAACGTTGAATTTCTTGAAAACATAGTCGCGAAGAGCATCTTCCTCTGTGGAAATGATATTGCCGATACCCCACAGTGCAATGCTGATTTCCTCATGCTCAGCATACGGATCTGCATCGGTGCTATCGGCAGCAGAGGCCGTATCAGATGCAGCAGTACTTGCAGCGGAAGAGCTTGCGCTTCCATTGTTGCTGCAGGCAACAGCGGAAAGGCAGAACATCGCGGCAAGCAAAATAGCTAATGCCTTTTTCATTTGTGTTTTCCTCCCTATAATGTTTATATGCGGTGCATACCCGCAGAACTTGTGTGGGAGAACTGCGGGCGCACTGATATACTGTGGATAATAAAATCTTTGACCTTCCGCCCGAATCAGCCCTTTACACCGCCGAGCATAATGCCCTTGGTGAAATACTTCTGCACGAACGGATAAACCAGCAGAATCGGGATCGTAGCAACCGTAACCGAAGCCATCTGGAACGAAAGAGAATAAATCTTCTTGGTCTGCGTAGCAAACTGCTGCGCCGCTCCCGGAAGGCTGTTAACGCTGCTCATCAGCATGTTGCGCAGAGTCATCTGCAGCGGCAGCTTGAAGTTATCCATGATGTGCAGCATAGCCTGCCAGTAGCTGTTCCAGGTGCCGACCGCGACAAACAGCGCGATGGTCGCAATGATCGGAGTGGACATCGGCAAAACGATACGGAACAGAATCGTCATATCGTTTGCGCCGTCAATTTTAGCGGATTCCTCAATGCTGGCCGGCAGGTCTTCAAAGTAATTCTTGATCAGAATCACATTGAACTGAGAAATCAGGCACGGCCACACCATGCACCAGATGCTGTCGTGCATGCCGAGCTCTTCAACGATCAGATAACTCGGAATCATACCGCCGCTGAAGAACATGGTAAACAGCATAATATTGAACATCAGCTTGCTTCCGGGAAGGTCTTTCTTGGACATAGGATACGCTGCGCCGACGCTGATAATGACACCGAGAATCGTATCCACGATCGTGACGAAAACCGTAACCAGGAAGCTGCTGCCAAACGCCTTGTTGCTGAACATCATATCATACGAGCTTGTGTCGAACACCGTAGGAATGATGTAAACCGTCTGCGCATGCAGTGCCGCGTAATCGGCGAACGAAATGATCACCATGTAGTAAAACGGGAAAAACGTAAGTAACGCGAGCAATCCCATGAAGATGTACAGAAAGACATCAAAACCCGTCGCGTGGCTCAACTTGGATCCTTTTGCTTTTGCCATTGTCTTTCTGCCCCCCTTAATAAATTCCATGGCCCGTCATTTTCTTTACAAGAGTATTGGCAAGCATCAAAAGCGTAAAGCCAATGACCGAGCAGAAAAGACCCATGGCCGTGGTAACACCAAACTGTCTGGCGCCAAGCCCCGAGGTGGAAAACGACGAACGGTAAATCAACGTATCAAGGACATCTGCTACTTCATAAACGCCGGGATTATACATGTTGAAAATCTGGTCGAAACCGGCGCTCAACAGACTGGAAACCCGCATTGTAAACATAATCGCGATGGTACCGAGGATGCAGGGCAGGGTAATTCTTGTAACCAACTGGCGGCGGCTCGCACCATCAATTCTTGCAGCCTCGTAAAGATCGGGGCTGATACCGGTGATGGATGCCAAATAAATAATGGAGCTCCAGCCCATCTCTTTCCAGTTGTTGCTGATGTAAAGCATCGGGCGGAACGTCTTGGGGTCGCCCAAAATCTGCTGGCTCGGCAAACCGAATACGCCAAGGAGCTGATTGTAGATACCCGTGCTGTTAAAAATATTGAAGAACAGGCCGTAAACAATGATCCATGAAATAAAGTGCGGGAACGTATAAACGGTCTGCACAACGCGTTTGAATTTGCTGGAACGGATCTCGTTGATCATCAACGCCAGAATAATCGGAACCGGGAATTCAAAGACCAGACGGCTCAGGCTGATCTCAATCGTGTTTTTAAGGGCCCGGTTAAAATCGGGGTTTTTAAAAATACGGATAAAGTTATTAAAACCGTAATTTTTCGTCCACGGGCTTCCCGTGATACCCAAAGCAAGGTTAAAATCCTTAAATGCAAGCTGAACGCCGTACATTGGGTAGTAGTTAAAAATCAGCAGCAGCACCAGCATGGGAAGAAACATGACATACAGCCATTTGTTCTGCCAGATCTTCTGGCCTGTTGTCAGCGTACCAGAAAGCCGTTCTCCTTTCTTTGCCCGTTTTGCGGTTTTCTCCATCGAAAGTCCCCCTTAAAGTAAGTAATCAAAAATCGGATCAACAGCGGCCGGGAACCCTCCCTGATCCATTAATATCCCGTTGAAGATATATTAACAGTTTAGTTACATCTTGAACATGAAAATATTGTATGTTTCATATGCAAAATTATTAGTTTTCTAACTTTTTGCCTAAATTGAAAAGCGAAATGGGGAGTGCTAAAGCCGTTATCGCCAAAGGAAAAGGGCGCTTTTTCTGGATTTTGGAGCATCGCTCCGGCGCCCGTCCTCTTCCTCCGACCCTTGATTCAACAAAGCAAATGAAAAAGCGCCGTTTTGCGCCGGAATTGCAGCCAACTTTGCTCGGCTGTTCGCTTGACAGGTTTAAGGGCACTGTGTATACTGGTGGTGTTATGGACAAAATTACGCAAATTTCGATAAAAATGCACGGAGCCTCTCGAAAGGAGCCTTGGCGATGAATCCAATTATCACCGGACTTGACCGTCCGGAATACAAAAACATTCCTCTGTTCACCATTGGAAACGATCAGGACCGCCGGACACCCATTTTTACTTACCGGTACAACTCCGCGACCGATTCTCTTTCTTCTCTTCACCGCCACCGTGTAATGCAGATCAACTACATCTCCCGCGGAAAGCTGATCCATATGGTAAACAACGCCCGTTACGAGCTGGTACGCGGCGATATTTTTGTCATTCCTCCGTTTGTTCCGCATCAGATGATCTCCATCCCGGGAGTCGAATACGAATACACCGAGCTGGAGTTTCTTCCGGAATATGTTCTGGGCAACAGTATTGAAAATTTCCCTTCGGAGGGCGACGACCGTTCCATTTTCGATTTTTCTTATATTGAGCCGTTTCTTGTAACAGAGTGCAACGTGCGGCCGCGGATGAATCTTTCAGGGACCGTTCAGCTCCGCGTGGAAGAGCTTCTTGATGAAATTTACGAAGAATTTCACCAGCGGGACGAAAGCTGGCTGCTCGCCATGAAGGCCGACCTGCTCAAGCTGCTGGTTATCGTTGGACGCGCATTTCACGCCGAAATCAAGGATTCGCCCGAAATGCAGCTGTTTAACCGCCATTGCGATGCGATCACACATGCCATCCGCTATATCGACGAAAACTTTGATCAGCCGATCACACTGGAGGAGGTTTCCCGTTATGCGCTGCTCTCTCAGTCATATTTCAGTTACATGTTCAAAACCCTGACCGGAAAGACTTATCTGGAATATGTTCATGAGCTGCGCATCAAAAAAGCAATGGATCTGCTGGCGCACAGCCAGAACAAAATTGCCGACATCTGCTTTCTTTCGGGCTTTAACAGCATCAACCACTTTGACCGGATCTTCAAATCATCGGTAGGGCTTTCCCCCTCGCAGTACCGCTCCGCGGCCAGAAAGGCCGGCGAAGCATCCGGCGAAAAATGACTTTATTTCTGCAAAAAAGCTGCTGCACACCGGCTTACCGCCGAGATGCAGCAGCTTTTTCAGTTGCGGTGGGACACGGCTTTATTTCAGCAGGCGGAACTGGCCGATCACAGGCAGCTCCTTCGCTTTACCGTTGGCAACATTGATGATCCCAACAATGGTCAGCACTGTGCAGGCAATCCCTACTACCCACGAGGCGATAGAAAACAAAAAGCCGATCACCGGGATCCGCCCCATCCAGGAAATCACTCCGGACGCGATCCCCAAAATCAGAAGCAGCAGACCCTGATTCGCGTGGAACTGCGCAAACTTTGATTCCTTTGCAGCAAACATCGGAACCAGAACCAGAATACCAAGATACGCAAGAACGCCCATAACCGTGTTGTTCTTAATATCCGCCGGATCGTATTCATCGGTCGTATCCGCCGTATTATTGATCTCGTTGATCGCATCGGAAAAGCTGTTTTTCGGCGCCGCGGCGCCGTTTGCACCCGACCCCGCCGTCGCCGCTGCCACAGCGGGCGCCGCGCGCCTCCCCGGAG
>JAHZES010000069.1:9681-9900 GCA_019421725.1 Clostridiales bacterium
ATCGCCAGAAGCGCCGCATTTCGGGCAGTTTTTCATAAATGATTCCTCCTTAATATACCACTACCGGCACAGCCGCCGGCGCAACTTGAATTACAGAAAAAATTATATCACAACAGCCTGCAGATGCAAAGAAAAAATTTGCTGTTTTTTTGTGATGAAACCGCAGCCGCTCTATTTGTGTTTTTTACAGAAGCGCTTTGCGTCAAAAAAAAACAACGA
>JAHZES010000007.1:0-5982 GCA_019421725.1 Clostridiales bacterium
CGGGCTGGACTCAGAGTGTGCCGATGCCGTGATCTGCTCGCAGTAGTTTCATTGGATGGAGCCCGAAAGCACGCTGCGCGAGGTGAACCGCATTCTAAAGCTGGGCGGTGTTTTTGCGACGGTCGACTGCGACTGGCCGCCGGTGACCAAATGGCAGGCGGAGCAGGCGTATATGTCCGCCTACAACAGAGTCAAACAGCTGGAAAGCGACTTGCCCGACGTGAGGGATTCTTTCGTTCGGTATCCAAAGAAGAAGCATCTGGCCAATATGATAGAAAGCGGATATTTTCGCTATTGCCGGGAGATCGTGTTTGCGAACGAGGAGCCCTGTACGGCAGAAAGACTGGTCGGCCTGCTGATGAGCCAGGGAAGCCTGCAGACGGTTCTCAAGCTTCATCCGGAGCTTTTGCAGGACGATTTGGAAAAATTCCGCCGCACGGTCCGGGAAACCCTCGGTTCCGGGGAATTTACGGTCAGCTTTTGCTACCGGATGCGCATTGCGGTAAAATGAGCTGCTCTTAAAAGAAAATCCGCAGAAAACGTTTTTCGTTTTCTGCGGATTTTTTGTGGTGCCTGTGTTTTGTGAAAATATCACCCGAAAGCATAGCTTCTTTCGGTACGAAGGGTCATTTCTTCAAAAATTCCTCCACGATGTACCGTGGACGAGCCTTTACCTCGCTGTAAATTTTTCCGATATACGTTCCAACCACGCCAAGGCAAAGCATCTGCAGCCCGCCGAGCAGCCAGATGGAAGCGACGATCGCCGTCCAACCCTGTACTGCGACGCCGCAAAGCTTTGCAATCAGTGCATAAAGCAGCCCGAGCACGCTGAGCACCGAAACCAGAATACCAAGGTTTGAAATCAGCTTGAGCGGTTTGACGCTGAAAGAGGTGATGCCGTCAACGGCGAAGGAAAGCATCTTTTTCAACGGATATTTTGATTCGCCCGCAAAGCGCTCATGACGGTCGTAATAAACGTAATCGGAACGGTAGCCGATCAGGGGCACAATGCCGCGAAGGAAAAGGTTGACCTCTCTGTATTGCGAAAGACCCTCCAGCGCGCGGCGGCTCATCAGGCGATAATCGGCATGATTGTAAACAACGTCCACCCCCATCGCCTTCATCACCTTGTAAAAGCCCTGCGCGGTGGTGCGTTTAAAAAAGGTATCGGTCTCGCGTTTTTTTCGTACGCCGTAAACTACGTCGCAGCCGTCGAGAAATTTGTCCATAAATTCGTCAAGCACCTCAATATCGTCCTGCAGGTCGGCGTCGAGCGAAATGGCGCAGGCGGCGTTTTCCTTTGCAGCCATCAGTCCGGCCAAAAGCGCGTTCTGGTGGCCGCGGTTGCGTGAAAGCTTCAGCCCGCAGACAAGCTCGCTCTGCATGTGCAGCTGTTCGATCAGCTGCCAGGTGTTGTCCTTGCTGCCGTCGTTGACGAAAAGGATCCGGCTGTCGGCTGCGGCGCGGCCGGATTCGATCATCGTGCGCAGCTTTTCCTGAAGCCGTTTTGCCGTTTCGGGGAGCACGGCCTCCTCGTTGTAGCATGGAACCACCAGATAGACAGTATTTTTTTCCATAAAAATCAGACCTTTCTGTGTGTTGCTGCAAATTCCGGGTTTCCGTTGTGTCCGGCGCGCTGCCGGGAGCGCAAATAAAAGCCTTGTTTAAAAAACGAATGTCACGGAGAGATTTCGCTGTCGGGTGAAACCCGGTCGGCCGGATCCTCCGAATTTTCCGCGAGGGAACACGATGAGTCTTCCGCTGCGCAGGGGGACGCCTCCAGCTGCTCCGCGCGGTTTTCCGCGGCAATTTTTTCGTTTGCGGCGGCTTCCTGTGCACGGTGCAAAGAAAGCCTCTCATCCCGTTTGGGCATCAGCCACAGGTAAAGCAGGAAGATCAGCACGCTGAGCAGGGTGACTGCCAGACCGGCCGAAAGCCCCGGCGTTCGGTAAGTGAAGGTGATGGTGTGGTTGCCCTGGGGGACCAGAACGGACATAAAACCGTTGTTGGCTTTTACGATTTTTGCGTCCGCACCGTCCACCTGTGCCGACCATCCGGACTCGTACGGCACGCTGAAAAAGACGTAGTTGTCTTTGGAAAGATCAATCTGCGCCGTAAAGCCGCTGCCGCTGCGGGAAAAGGAGTAGCAGGTTTCGCGGTTTCGCGCCGCGCAGTCCTCTGCGTAGGCCTGTTGAGAATAGACCTGAGAGCTCAGCTCATTTTCGCTCATGGTGTTCAGCACCTGCGCCACCCGGTCAAAATCCTCGTCCTCCACCATCATCGCCTTGAGCAGCAGCAGCTCGCGGTTGCCCTGCGAGGTCTCTTCAAACTGTGCGCGGGTGATTACGGTGTCATAGGTAAATCCGTAGGGAATATAGTTTGTGTTGACGTAAACGTCGAAGCCGTTTTGCGTTGCGTAATAGGTGAAACCGGGCATCTGCGTTACGTCGCCGTCCTTAAAGTTGTTGCTGTCGCCGGCATAATCGAACAGATATTTGACCGAAAGCAGTCCGCGGATGCCGTAATGAGAGGTTTCCGGGCGGGAACCGACGCCGCGGTCCACACCGATGGACGGATAAAACGTCATGACCGAACCGGGAACGATGGAATGAAACGCCTGAATGCTCGGCATCTGCCAATACATCGCCATATTGTCCATCGACTGATAAAAATCGACACGGTAATTTTCGGTTTCTCCCTCTTTGTCCGGCAGGCTGACCTCCCGGCCGTTGTTGAGCGCATAGGGGATAATGAAATTATGCGTGTCATAGGACTGCGTTTTGCCAAGACCGATGAAGTACGCCGCATATACCACCGTCATCAGCAATACGCCGGCAGTTGCACTGCGGGTAAATTTTTTGGGGTTTCTCCGAATCAGCGGCTTCAAAATATAGAACAGCAGCAGGCTCAAAAATGCGATCGCAACATAAGTCCAGAATCGTTCCGGGTATTTTTCCAGCCCGAAGGAGATACTGCCGGTCGTTTTGTCGATCGAGCTGGGCATCAGCCCAATACCCAGCGAAATCGCCGCAGTGATGCCGAACGTCCAGCGGAAGGCGCGGTTCCAGTCGGCTTCTTCCGTTTCGACCGCCTGCACCGTAGCCAGCGCAAACATCAGCGTCAGCATGTAATACCAACGGGCGTAAAATGCAGAATTAAACAGCTGAAACGCGTTGTTCAGAATCGGAATAAACGCCATGACCAGCAGCGTTCCGACGAGCTTTTTGCTCCAGTGCTTTTTTCTGATCTGCATCCAGGCGAAGACGCCCGTCATGGAGAAGAACGGGAGCCACGCCCCCAGCGACGCCCAGTTGGCGTTGGAATCCGGCGTAAAGTTTGCGCGTGCGGGGATATCCGGCGGGAAGAACATGCACGAAAGAATATGCAGATACCGCTGCTCGTTGCCGTAGAGCAGCGCTCCCCAGCCGTAGGTGGGGCTGTTTACGCGGTTGTTCTGCAGCACGGCCAGCACTGTGGGGGCAAGCAGCACAGCGGTCATTGCTACGCCGATGACCGATTCAAATGCAAGCCAGCCGAAGCGGCGAAGCGTTACGTTCTTCCAGCTGCCGGTGGAAACGCGGATGATCCAGTAAATAAAGCAGAAGATCACCTGCCCGGCAAAGAAATAATAGTTCATCAGGCACGAAGCGAACACAGCCAGCGCAAACAGGCCGCGCCGCCCTGTTTCCATATATTCGTCCAAGGCGGCGATCAGCAGCGGGAAAATAATGATCGCTTCGTGAAAGTGATTGAAGAAAATATTATAGACCGCAAAGCCCGAAAAGGCGTAAAGCAGCCCGCCCAGCACGGCGTTGTCCTGATTTTTGACATAACGGCGCAGATAAACATAGCCCGCCAGCGCCGAGAACGCAAATTTGAGCATCAGCTGCGGGCCCATCAGGTAGGGAACCGCCCGGCTGGGAAATAGCAGCGTGACCCAGAAAAACGGGCTGCCGAGATTGTAAAATGTGTAGGAGCCGATCAGATTGGCGCCAAGATCGGTCGTCCAGCTCCAGCCGATGTTGCCGCTGCGGATGGCGTCGTGGATCATCTGGTAAAAAGGTATCTGCTGTACGTTGAAGTCGCCGTAGAACAGGAAATACCCCTGGTCAAAGATGATATACGGGAGGAAAAACAGAAACGAGCAGCCAAGCCCCAGTGCAAACGCACGGAAAGCGCGGCTATCCCACCATTTTTTTGGCGTTCCCAGCTTTGCGGAAAAATTCATGAAGCAGCGTCCACCTTTCGTTCGGATTGTTTTTTGCCAAAGACCGGCCGAAACCCTTCTGTGTGAAGAATGCAGACCACAACAGTGCAGAAAAACAGAACCACATTCACCGCTGAACCGACAGCCTGAAAAATATTGAAATCAACAACGTACGGCGCATTCTGGTGAATGATTTTATCCAACAGCAGCGACTGGTTGAAAAATGTGACGAAGGAGACCCCGGCGAAGAGACCGAAAATTTTGAAGTCCTGCTCCGTTAAAAAAGCGCCGAGCAGCAGGATCATCACGATAAACTGGTAACGCTCGTGCTGCCGGGTGGTCAGGATAAACAGGCACTGCATCAACAGGGCGGCGTGCAGCCAGATATTTGTCCTTTTGGCCGCTGTCATGACCCAACAGACAAACACGATGGAAGCGACCATCAGGATGGTACCCAGCATGGAAAAAGTAAAGCCGCCGACCATTTGCCCTTTTTCGTTCAGGCTGCCGCCGACAATGGAGAGCCGGTCGGTCACCCAGTTGAAGTTTCCCAGTCCGAACAGGTTGAAGGCGTTCAGATTGATATACGGGTATTTGCCGAAGCCGCCGAAGTAGATTTCAAAAATGGCCAGCGCGTTTTTGCTGGCGATCATAAACGGCAAAAAGCATATCAGTACGGTTCCAAAGCCAATGGCCAGCGCCCGCAGCAGCCGGGGCCAGTCCTTCCGGCGGATAAACCAGAACAGAATGACCGGTGCAAAATAAAGACACTGCATTTTTGTCAGCGCAGCCAAAGCAAACCAGAAAGTTCCCCAAAACGGCTTGTCTTCATCGAATGCGGAAAAGACCAGCAGCAGCTGAAACGTCATGATCGTGTCGGTCTGTCCCCAGCAGGCGCAATTGAAAATTGCCGAAGGGTTGACCGCCCATGCCGCCGCGGCACAAAGCGCAAGAAATACCGACCGTTTGTTGAACACAAGGTAAATCGCCGCGATGGTCAGCAGATCGAAAAGAATGGGCCAAAACTTGATCAGCAGCATCCGGTACGGCTGGTAGGAGGCGAGCAGGTCAATGCTCAGCAGACGGCCCACCGGCCACAGCATAAGCAGGTAAATCGGCGGATAGTCCAGGTCGCGGACGTGACCGTCGTAAGCGTTGAGCAGGCCGTTCTGGATGTCCACTGCCCACTTCAGATACCATTCGGTGTCAAAGGAATTCAGGTAAGTCATTGCCAGCAGCAGCCGAGTTATCAGAGCAAAAAGCATCACGGTGCCCAACACCCACCAAACCTGCTGCTTTTTAATTTGGACATGCGCCATCGATTCGATCAGTCCTTTCCGGTTCCCCGAAGGGCTGCCAGACATGGCAGTCTTTGCTTGAAAAGTATACCGCATCGCACAAATGATGTCAATTCGGAACCGTTGTTTTGAATTAGTTTTGACAGAATTCTCTGCAGAAATTATAATTAAGATAAAGACCCGGTTTCTGCGGCCGCCGAAAGCCCCGGCAGCCCGAAGCCCGAAGAAAAGGAATGACTGCGGCATGAAAAAACAGTACCACTTCTTTGCAATGGCTTCCCGTATGAAGCACATTAACCGCTGGGGGCTGATGCGCAATACCCACAGCGAGAGCCTGAGCGAGCACAGCCACGAAACCGCGGTTCTGGCGCATGCGCTGGCAATTTTGGAAAACAGCCGTTTCGGCGGGGATTATGACCCGGACCATGCCGCGGCGATGGCGCTTTTTCACGACACGACCGAAATTATTACCGGAGA
>JAHZES010000007.1:5992-23212 GCA_019421725.1 Clostridiales bacterium
CCGAGTTGCGCGAGGCTTACCGCGGCGTGGAAAAGGCCGCGGCCGACCGGCTCCTTGGGATGCTGCCAGAGGAGCTGCGCCCGGAATATGGGCCGCTGCTGCAGGAGCAGGGGAAAGAGGCTTCCCTTGTGAAAGCGGCGGATAAGCTTTCCGCGCTGATCAAATGTATTGAAGAGCGCCGGATGGGCAACCGTGATTTTGCCAGCGCCGAGGCTTCTCTGCGCGGAGCGCTGCAGGACTGCCCGCTGCAGAGCGTCGCTTATTTTTGCGAACATTTTCTCCCTTCGTATTCTCTTACGCTCGACGAACAAAGCTCGCCGGAGCAGGGCTTCTGAGTCTCAGAGAGCAGAACGGCGTCAGCGGCGCAGCACCAGCACCGTCTGGCCGTTGTTGAGGGAAAGCTCGCGCCGGAGGATCCTGGCGCTGTGCAGGTCGTTGCGCACCATGTTCTGCAGCGCCCGGCCGCCGTGGTAGCCGTGAATGACGACGATCTCATGAACGTCGCTGCCGCAGCGGGCAATCAGCCGTTCCAGCTCCTCCTGTGCCTGCATTACCCGCATGCCGTGAATATCGACCTCCAGCGTGAACCCGAATTTTCTTGTGAGCAATCGGAGCCCTCCCTTTTTAATTGGTAGTCCGGTGTATTTATTCTATCACAGCCATGCTGACGCCGCAAGCCAAAGTGCGCAGGCGCCGCCACGGCAGTATGCTTTTGACAATTTATTTTGTTGCTCTAAGGCCGCTTCTTTGTTTTTTGACGCTTTCTTTTCTCTTTTCCGTTTCGTGCTTGACTTTACAGAGGCGATTCGATATAATGACCTTGAAATCAGGGAGAAACCTGTTTGCGTCAAATTTTCCGGTCGTATTTTTGTATCATTAATTTTAATGTGTTACAAAAATGCGGCCGTTTTTGTTGGGAAAGAAGGTCTGTTTTATGGCGGTGAAGCTGTCAAAGCTGCGCAACCTTCGGCACAGTGATCTGTTTGTGGTTTTTAACTGGAAGGACGACAGGGGAAAGGGTCGCTGCTGCATGCTGGCGTCGGCAATTCTTTCAGCGCTTGTAACGGACCTGACGTCCGGAACGCTTTACACCGCGTTTTTGACCGTTAACAACTTTTCCATTGTAGATGCGGGCGTGCTTACCTTTTTGCCGCTGATTGCGTCGTGCTTCAGCATTTTTTCGCCGATGATTCTGGAGAGGTTCAAAAAGCGCCGCTGGATTCTGGCCGGTGGGCGGCTGGCGTATTATGTGATCAATATTCTGGGGCTGACGCTGCTGCCGTATCTGGTTCAGGAGCAAAGCGCAAAGCTGGTCTGCTTTGGTATCGTGGTGTTTACCGCCAGCCTGGTCAATAATTTGTTTACCAGCGGCTACTCCGTCTGGCATCTCAATTTTATTCCGGATTCGGTGCGCGCGCGCTATCTGTCATACCAGCAGATGATCACGGCGCTGATTTCCGGAGTGGCGCTGATCGGTTCGGGGCTCCTGGCCGATTCGCTGCGCGGCTCTCCGAACGAGGCCGCCGTGCTGACGGTGCTGCGGGCGGTGGGCTTTTGTCTGGCCGCGGCAGACGTTACTTTTCTTGCGCTGCCGAAGGAATATGAATATCCGCACCGCGAAAGCCGGATCCGTTTGCTGAATGTGTTTCGTCTGCCGTTTGGAAACCGCAAATTCCTGATGACGATGGGGCTGATCGCATTCTGGACGTTTCTTGCCAATCTGCCGGCCTCTTCGTGGACGTACTACCTGCTGAACACGGCGCACACCGGCGTGACGATGATCAATGTCGTATCGTTCGTCTACGGATTTTTCCTGCTGTTTTTAACGCCGTGCTGGCAAAGGGTCCTCAAAAGGCAATCGTGGTTTAAAACCTTTGCCATCGCTGCGTTTATGAATGCGCCGACGGTGGTCGCCTCTTCCTTTATCACCGACAAAAACTGCTTCTGGCTTTACCCGCTGGTGCGGCTTTGCCAGCACGCGCTCGGCGTCGGGCTGAACCTGACCTGGGCGAACTTTCCTTACATCAACACGCCGCGGGAGGACCAGACCTATTATATGTCGTTCTACTTTTTGCTGGCGAATCTGGTGGCGTTTTTTGGCCAGTTTACCGGGACGCTGTTTGTCAAAGGGATGAACGGGCAGACGGTGCAGCTGTTCGGCGCGCCGTTGGGCGCGGTGCAGATTCTGGTTTTGGCGCAGGGCGTTTTGAATCTGGTCTGCGCGGTGCTGATCCTTCGCTTTTTGCCTCAGCTGACGCCGGAACCGGAGGAATCGTCCGCAGCGTAATAATCCGCGCAGAACGAAGCCAGCGCTTCGGCCCGGCGCCATACCTCCGGCGGGATCTGCGTCGGCTGGGGCGCAGAGCCGAACCGATCCTCCAGCAGTTCGAGCCATTCCACGCGCGCCAGGGAATCCAGCAGACCGGTTTCCAACAGATCCGCGGCAGGATCAAGAAAAACGTCCTCGCCGCAAAGCCCGTTCAGCATTGCCCGCAGTTCCCGGCGCAGGTCATTCCGATCCATTCCGATCCCCTCCGTTATCTGTCTGTTCTCTTTCTCCTGCGGCGATGCCCGTCAGCGCCGCGCGGTCAAGCTTGCCGTTCCGGTTGAGCGGCATCCGGCTGAGCAGCGTTACCGCCGGAACCATATATGGCGCCAGCCGGCTGCAGAGCGCCCTGCGCACCTCGGCGGCAGACCGGTTTTCGCCCGGCTGCAGCACCGCAAATGCCCGGAGCCGCTTCACCGCGCCGGAAGAGTCCTGCTCGGCAATCACCGCGCCCTGTGCCACACCGGGCAGCGCAAGCAGATTCTGCTCCACGTCGTCAAGCTCTATGCGAAAGCCGTGCAGCTTTACCTGACGGTCGGTTCTGCCGCAGAAATAGAGCATCCCGTTTTTCAGAATGCCGCGGTCGCCGGTAAAATAGGCGGGCATGCCGTTGATGCTTCCAAAGGCGTCGGAGCGCAGGTTGGCATAGCCCGGTGAAATGCCCTGCCCGAAAATAACGATTTCCCCCTCTGCCCCTTCCGGCAGGGGGAGCTTTTTTTGTGCGGACTGCCCGGCAGAGCACTGTTTTGCCCCGGCACAGATCGCGATCCCGGTGCCGGGGCGGACAAAACCGACCGGCAGCGAAGGCGCCGAAAGATGTTCCGGCAGAATTTCCAGCGCGCTGACCGCCACGGTGCATTCCGTCGGCCCGTAGGCGTTGATGATCCGGAGACCGGGAAACCGCTCCCAAAGTGCCTGCACCGTTGCCGGCGGCAGCACCTCGCCGCAAAAAAAGACGGTGGAAAGGCGATTCATCAGCGCAGAATTGAAGGAATGGTCGGCCAGCAGCAGAGAAACGAACGACGGTGTGCAGACCATCAGTTCAGCCTTGCTGCGCTGCAGAGCGGAAAACAGCGCCGGAAAATCGCCGGTCAGCTCCGGTTCCAGCGCTGTCAGACAGGCGCCGGTCGAAAACGCCTGATAAAAATCGGCGACCGAAAGATCGAACGAAAAAGACGCCTGATTCAGCACGACTGCCGGTGTCGGACGGCAGAACGACTGCATCCAGGGAACAAAGCAATCCAGATTTTCGTGTGTGATGACAACGCCCTTCGGCACACCGGTGCTGCCGGAGGTGTAGATGCAGTAAAGCGGCCTGTTTCCGGAAAATTCGCACTCCGGCAGCGTCTCTGCAGCGTGATTTGCGCGCGAAAGCAGTTCTTCCGCCGCGCTGACCGTACATTCTGCGGCAGCGGGGAACGGTTCAAACGTCCAGACCGCCCGGGGCTTCGCTTCCTTCAGAAGCGCCTGCAGGCGCAGGGGGGGAATGCTGCTGTCCACCGGGAGATAGCATACCCCTGCAAAAGCGCAGCCGAGCATCGCGGCAGGGAAGAACCGCTGCTTTTTTCCCCACAGAAGCACCGGCCCTTCGCCGGGCAGAGCGGCCGCGCATTGACGGAACGCTTCGGCGGCGCGTCCCAGCTCCCGGTAGGAAAGCGTTCCCTGCGCGCAGCAAAATGCCGGAGCATCACCGCCGCGCAAAACAGCCTCACGGATCTGCCGCAGGATCATTGCGCCGCACCTGCCTTCTGTTCCGGCGCAGGAGCAGGCTCCCGATGCAGGATCTGTTCCGGCGGAATGAGCGCCGGGTCGTAAAGTACGCGGGAATGATTCTGCAGGATCCGTTCGCGCCGGAGCAATTCTCCGCTCGTGCGGTCGGTTACTGTGCGCCATACCTCGCTGCGGCGGTACCACACGCCGTTCTCACAGACAAAGCCGCTTCCGACCTCCTCCAGCCGGTACCGTTCCCCGAGCGGGCGGGTGCTGCGCAGTTCGCCGTACAGAAATTCATCGTCCTGCCAGATGTGCAGCTGAACAGGCTCCTCTGTCGTGTTCCGGAAACGGTAATCCACATTTTTGTAAAAGACCGAGGTTCCCGTGCCGAACGGAACGCGGCGGCCGGAATCGGGAAAGAGCGCGTCGCTGTGGTGGTGCAGCTCGGTTACGGCAAGCGGTGTGTGCAGCACCATGTAATGAATCAGATTGGCCATTTGGCAAAGTCCGCCGCCCACCGCGCTGCCAACGTGGTCGATGATGATCGTCATGCCCTCCCGATAGCCGCGCCGCGCCGTGCAGCGGCCGATCGTGTTCCAGAACGAAAATACCTCGCCGGGCCGAACCACAAGGCCGTCCAGCTCCCGCCCGGCCAACAGCAGATTCTGCACCTTGCTCCGCTGCAGCGCGGGGTCAACGCCGAGCAGCGTGCGTACCATCAGTGAAGAATGGCTTTTCCAGACCGCCGGCAGCAGCCGGTCGCTCTTCTGTCTGGCCAGCGGCGTACGCCGGAGCCAGTCGACACAGTCGCGCCGGAGACATTCCTTTTCCGCCGCAATGCGGTAACAAAGCGGCCCGTGCTCACAAAACAGCCTGCGTCTTTGCTGCATTTCTACCACACTCTTTTCAAAACAGGACGGAGTTTTTTGCTTGATTTCCGGAATTCTGATTTTGATCTGACTGGATGAACTCTTTTTGTTTATTATGGCACAAAGAAAAAATCGTGTCAAATTACAAAACAGTTACAAATTACACACAACAGAATGATTTCGACAATGTTTTCGGCGCTTTTTAACAATTGAATTGCCAAAGCAATTGCGATACACTTATCTTAAATAAAACCCGGAATTTTCTCAAAATCAAAACGTAAGGAGGAACTCTGGTATGAAACAGGTTCGTTTCGGAATCATCGGTCTTGGCAACATGGGGTCTGACCATGTTCGCTGGATCTCAGGAGGAAAGGTTGCACGCGCGGAGCTGACCGCGATCTGCGACCTGAGGCAGGACCGCCTGGAGGCGGCACAGAAGGTATGCCCTTCCGCTGCGGCGTATACCGATTATCATGAGCTGCTCAACAGCGGCAAGGTGGATGCGGTGCTGATCGCAACGCCGCATTACCTTCACCCGGTGATCGCAAAGGAGGCCTTTGCGGCGGGGCTGAATGTTCTGAGCGAAAAACCGGCAGGCGTTTACACAAAAGCGGTCCGTGAAATGAACAAGGCGGCCGTGGAAAGCGGAAAGCTTTTCGGGATCATGTACAACCAGCGTACCAATCCGCTTTATCAAAAGGCGCGCCAGCTGGTGCAAAGCGGCGAGCTTGGCGAGCTGAAGCGCAGCATCTGGATCATTACCGACTGGTACCGTTCGCAGGCGTACTACAACTCCGGCGGATGGCGCGCCACATGGGCCGGGGAGGGCGGCGGCGTTCTGCTGAACCAGTGCCCGCATAACCTCGACCTGTGGCAGTGGATTACCGGTATGCCCAGCCGCGTGCGCGCGTCATGCTACGTCGGCAAGTACCACAATATCGAGGTAGAGGACGATGTGACCATCTACGTCGAATATCCCAACGGCGCAACAGGGTCGTTCATCACCACCACGGGCGAATGCCCCGGCACAAACCGGCTGGAAATCAGCGGTGACCGCGGCAAGCTGGTGGTTGAAAACAACAAGCTGACGTTCTGGAAGCTGGATGTTCCGGAACGCAAGTTCTGCTTTGAGACCGAAAAGATCTTCGGTACTCCGAAAGCAGAGGTTGAGGAATTTCCGCTTGAAGGCGAGATCCCGATGCATGTCGGTATCCTGAACAATTACGTAGAAGCGCTGCTGGACGGCACCCCGCTGCTTGCACCGGGCGAAGAGGGAATCAACGGCCTGACGATCAGCAATGCCGCGTACCTCAGCTCCTGGGAGGACCGCTGGGTAGAGCTACCGTTGGACGAGGATTATTATTACGAGCTGCTTTCGCAGCGGATCGCCGGTTCCAAACACAAGGAGAATGTGAACGAAGCAACCGCCTCTACTGCGGGAACCTACGGCGCAAAATAACCGTCAGCTCTGCTTTTTCGGAAGATCGTCCTTGGGAGAAACGCCGAAGCGGTCACGGTACCGGCGGTAAAATGCCGAATAGTCGGTGAATCCGCTGCGCGCAAAGGCATCGGTGACCGAAACCCCGTCGCGGATCGCTGCGCGCGCGATCATCAGTCGTTTGAGCAGAATGTAATTCCATACCGTGGTGCCTGTGGCCTGCCGGAACTGTTGGTTCAGGTAAGATTTGCTGACGAAAAAGCGCGCTGCAAGCTCGGTCAGGTTCAGGTCCTCGGTCAGGTTGTTGTTGATATATTCCACAACGCTGCCAATCCTGCTTTGGGGCTCGGTCTCACGGCCGGAGCCGGCCGGCTCTCCGCGGTGGATCTGCGCAAAAGCGCGCCGCAGCTCCAGCAGCACCGGCGGCAGGTTGCACACCACGGCAAGCCGGCGCGCAGCATCTCCCTCCCCCGTGGGCCGCGTCATGGAGTTCAGGCAGTTTAATACGAACTGCGAGTCGTATTCCTCCGGGCGGTAGAGATTCATTCGCCCTACCGGCCGTTTGTAAAACGGCAGAAGAAGCTCCTCCTGGGGGTCGATGGCCGAAAGCAGCCGGGGCGGAAAATGGATCGCCATGCGCTCGTAAGGGGAATCCGGCAAAAGCTGAGCCTTGTGCGTTTCCCCCGGCCGCATCAGCAAAAGGCAGCGGGGCGAAAGGCGGTATTCGTTGCCTTCTACAAAGTAGGTTCCTTCGCCGCGCAAAAAGCAATACAACTCGCAGCTTTCGTGCGCATGCATGACAAACTGCGCTTCGCTCGGCGCTTCGTCGAGCGAATGATGAAAATAAAGCCCTTCGTTCTGATAAGAATACAACACGGCGCCCGCTCCCTTCGGCAGAAACAGTGTCTGCACGGCATATCTGCAGCTCTGTTTTCAGTATAGCAAATTACCGGACGCAAAACAATCCGTTTACAAATTTTGCTGCCGGGAATTCAGTATTTATTACCCACAAAGAAAGGAAACCGTACTTATGAAAATGACATTCCGATGGTATGGCGAGAGCGATCCCGTCACACTGGAAAAAATCGAACAGATCCCAACCATGAGCGGCATCGTTTCCGCCGTTTATGACGTTGCACCCGGAGGGGTCTGGAGCAATGAAAGCATTCAGAAGATCAAATCTGCCGCCGAGGCGCACCGCCTGGAGTTTGAAGTGGTGGAAAGCGTTCCGGTTGCGGAGGATATCAAGCTCGGAACGGCAAAGGCTCCCGCTATGATCGACGCCTATTGCGAAAACCTGCGCCGTCTTGGCAAGGCAGGCGTTAAATGTGTCTGCTACAACTTTATGCCGGTGTTTGACTGGCTGCGCAGCGAGCTGGAGCATCAGAATGAAGACGGCTCAAATTCGCTGGCTTACGATGATGAAACCGTCCGCTCCATGAACCCGTTGACCAGCGAGCTCTCGCTGCCGGGCTGGGACGAAAGCTACTCCAAGGAGCAGCTGCGCGGTTTGCTGGCGCAGTATGAGCAGGTCGGCGAGGAAAAGCTTTGGGACAATCTGCAGACCTTCCTGGAGGCGGTGATCCCCGTTGCCGAGGAGAGCGGCATCAAAATGGCGATCCATCCGGACGATCCGCCGTGGGGTCTGTTTGGCCTGCCGCGCATCATTACCAGTGAAAAGAATCTTGACCGCTTTTTGAAGCTGGTGGATTCCCCGGCAAACGGACTGACCTTCTGCACCGGCTCGCTTGGCGCGAACCCGGAAAACGATCTGGTCAAAATGGCAAAGAAGTACGCTCAGCGGATTCACTTTGCTCATCTGCGCAATATTCTCTGGACCGGCGAAAAGCAGTTCCACGAAGTCGGCCATCCCACCAGCTGCGGCTCGCTTGACCTGTACGGGATCGTCCGCGCATTGGTGGAAGGCGGCTTTGACGGATATGTCCGTCCCGACCACGGCCGCATGATCTGGGGCGAGACCGGCCGCTACGGATATGGCCTCTATGACCGCGCGCTTGGCGCGACCTATCTGGCAGGTCTGTTCGAGGCGGTTGAAAAGACGCTCGGGAAATAAGCGTTCGGATCTGATTTTTATCCGGAGGAGGAGGCGCGCTTGCGTATCAAACTTCGAACTGTTGTGATAGACTGCCGGAATGCCCGCGAGAGCGCCGCGTTTTACAGCCGACTGCTTGGCTGGCCGATCACTGCAGAGGAGCCGGATTGGATACTGATGCGCAATCCGGCAGGGGGAACAGGGCTTTCGTTTCAGACGGAAGAGGATTATGTTCCTCCGGTTTGGCCGGAAGAGCCGGGCAGACAGCAGAAGATGCTGCATCTGGATTTTCTTGTGGATGATCTGGAAGCTGCCGCAGCCCATGCGTTGGAATGCGGCGCCCAAAAAGCAAAGGATCAGTTCCTGCAGGGCGTTATTGTGTTTTTTGACCCGAATGGACATCCGTTCTGCCTGTTTGAAGATCCGGGATACCGTTGGCAGAACGAATCGTGATTTTCTTTTGGAAAGGAAGTATTTCTGATGAATAAAACAATTGTGATCACCGGAGCGGGCGGCGTGCTCTGCTCGTCGTTTGCGGAGGCTCTGGCAGCCGACGGCGCAAAGGTCGCGCTGCTCGACCTGAACGAGGAGGCTGCAAAGAAGGTTGCCGACCGCATCAATGCCGCCGGCGGAACCGCCAGGGCATACGGCACAAACGTGTTGGAACGCGAGTCCCTCAAGGCTGCGCATGAGGCGATCCTGGCCGACCTCGGCCCGTGCGATATCCTGATCAACGGAGCGGGGGGAAACAATCCCCGCTGCACCACCGCGCACGAGGTTTTTGAGCCGGGCGATGAAGACCGCGAGGATATCAAGACCTTTTTCAATCTGGATAAATCCGGTTTTGATTTTGTGTTCAGCCTGAACCTGATGGGCTCGCTGCTGCCGACACAGGAATTTGCGCGCGACATGCTCGGCCGCAAGGGCTGCTCCATTCTGAACATTTCCTCCATGAACGCCTATACGCCGCTGACCAAGATCCCGGCCTACAGCGCGGCGAAGGCAGCAGTTTCCAACTTTACACAGTGGCTGGCTGTGCATTTTGCAAATCAGGATATCCGTGTGAACGCAATCGCTCCCGGCTTCTTTGTAACAAATCAGAACCGCGCGATGCTGTTTGACGAGGCCGGAAAGCCTACGGCGCGCACCGAGAAGATTCTGCGGGCAACGCCGATGGGTCGGTTCGGCGAAGCCGAAGAGCTGCTTGGCGCTGTGCGCTTCCTGCTGGACGATCAGGCCGCAGGCTTTGTTACGGGCGTTGTAATTCCGATCGACGGCGGTTTTTCCGCTTATTCCGGAGTCTGATTTTTGTGCTTTTGCCAGAAAGGAAGGGTGACCAGAATGAGCCAGAAGATCTCTGTTTGTGCCTTTGCCGACGAAGCCGGGGATTCCCCGGAAGAGCAGATCGCCGCAATGCGGCAGAACGGCGTTGCGCTGCTGGAGCTGCGCAGCCTTTGGGGCCGCAATGTCACCACGCTGACAGACAGTGAATTGAAGAGCTTTTGCGCAATGCTGCACGAGAACGACCTTTCTGTGTGGTCCATCGGTTCGCCGTGCGGTAAAGGCAGGATCGACGAGCCGTTTGCACCGCAGCTGGAACAGATGAAGCGTACCGTGGAAATCGCCAGCCTGTGCGGCGCAAAACGAATCCGCATGTTCAGCTTTTACGGCTGTGAGGGCCGTTGGGAAGAAACGCGCGACGAGGTGCTGCTGCGCCTTTCACGTTTTTGTGAGGCGGCAGAGGGCAGCGGTATTGTGCTGTGTCACGAAAACGAAAAAGCGATTTACGGCGATACGGCGGCACGCTGCCTGGATCTGCTGCAGAATCTTCCGAAGCTTCGCGCCGTTTTTGACCCGGCGAATTTCCTGCAGTGCGGTGAAGAGATTCCGGAAGCGTGGGAGCAGCTGCGCGGCTTTGTGGATTATCTGCATATTAAAGATGTCCGCGCCGACGGGATCCTTGTTCCGGCGGGCAGCGGAGAAGGAAGGCTCCCATGGCTTTGCGCGCAGTTTGCGGCGCAGGGCGGCAGCGTTATGACGCTGGAGCCTCACCTCAAGGTGTTCTCGGCGCTTTCCTCGTTGGAGCAGGAGGGTGACGAAAGCGCGATCGGTACCGCCTACGCTTCCAATCGGGAGGCGTTCGACGCGGCAGCCGCCGCGCTGTACAAAATTCTTTCGGCGCTGTAACCGGCGTCGGCGAGTCCTTTTTAAATCGTTCAGAAAGAGGGTATTTCTATGTTGTTGGGTGCGCAGATGTACACCGTGCGTGAGTATACAAAGGATTTGGATTCGTTTTCCGAGACCCTGAAAAAAATTGCGGAGATTGGCTATACGGACGTTCAGGTTTCGGGCACCTGCCGTTTTGATGCGGATTGGCTGGCGGCAGAGCTGAAAAAAAATGGACTGACCTGCTCCATTACCCATACGCCGCAGAACCGTGTGCTGGACGAGACCGAACGGGTGATCGCCGAGCACAAAACATTCGGCTGCAAATATATCGGCATCGGCAGCTTGCCCGGCAGCGTGGAAAATTATTTTGATTTTCGCGATGAAATCATGACTGCGGCAAAGCGTATTAAGGCCGCAGGGCTGCAGATGATGCTGCACAACCATCACCGCGAATTTGAACGCAGCGGGCCGGATCGTATGACGTATATGGAACGCGTACTGCAGGATTTCCCGAATGGAGAGCTTGGAATCACGCTGGATGTGTTCTGGGCGCAGTATGCCGGCGCCGACCCCGCCGAATGGCTCCAAAAGCTGGCCGGACGCGTTCCCTGCGTACACTTAAAGGATATGCAGGTCGTTGGCGGAAAGCAGTTGATGGCGAGCGTCGGCAGCGGAAATATGAATTTTTCCGCTATTCTTAAGGCTTGCGAGGCCTCCGGCGCGGAACATCTGCTAGTCGAGCAGGATGACTGCAACGGCGTCGATCCGTTTACCTGCCTGAGACGCAGTTATCAGTATCTGAAGAGTTTCGGCCTGCGCTGAATCGGCGCCGCTCCGAACGGCATATCATAACAAATAAAACGGGCAATCTGCAGGGACTGCAAAAAGGACGGAGCGTTCGGTTTGCAGCCTGGAGCGGGTTGCCCTCTTTTAACGAAACGGGTATTTTGATCAATGTGCTTTTGCGGCGCAAAGGAGGGCGGACAACCGTTCTTTGGAAATAAAAGGAAAGGATATTTGAAATGACATGTAAAATTACAGGGAGGGAAATCGCCGATGCTTTGCAGGAGCTGAAACTTCCCAGAGGGGTGCCGCTGCTTGTTCACAGCTCTCTGCGTTCGCTCGGAGCCCCGCTGCAGGATGGTGCGGCCGGGTTGGTGCGGCAGCTGACGGAAAGGCTCGGCCCGCAGGGGACCCTGGTGCTGCCAACGCTTTCGTTTTCCTCGGTGGATGAAGCGGCTCCCGTTTTTGACGCACGCCGAACGCCCTCCGATTGCGGCGCACTGAGCGAATGGGTCCGGCAGCAGCCGGGGGTCTTTCGCAGCTGCCATGTGGTGTCTTCGGCGGCGGCGATCGGCTGGCAAGCCGCGGCGTTTACCGGCGGACACCTTGACACGCCGTGCGGCGGGGATACGCCTTACGGCCGCGTGATTTCAGAAGGCGGCGCGGTGCTGTTCCTGGGGACCGGATTTGGCTGCAACACGCTGTTTCACGCTGCGGAGGAGGCGGAATCAAAGCCCTATTTGTGCTACGCCAGCATTCGGAATGCCGATATTACCGACTGCACAGGCCGACGGTTTATCCATACCTTTCGCCGCTACAACTGCTATCAGACCGGGATACAGCGCTATCTTGAGAAAATGGGGCCGGTGTTTGAAGAGGCCGGCGTTCTTCGCAGAGCAAGGCTTGGAAATGCGGTCCTGACGCTGATTGACGCCGAAAAAAATTTTGAGCTTTGCCGGAGAACGCTGCGCGAGCATGAGGAATATCTTCGAAATCCATAAAAGGCAGTCGGGAAAGAAGTAATTTATTGACTTGCACAGCGGTTTGGGATATGCTACAATAAATAAAAAATTGCCAAATTTATGCTTTTCCTGTCGAATGACTTTACCGCGCGCTATTTTTACTGCAAAAGGGGCTGAACCGCTTGGCAAAGCACGCACAAAAACCCGAACCGAAAAAGCACTTTCAGAAAAATGAGAAAAAAGGATACCGCCGAAACAGAAAAAAGGCGTCCGCAGGCAGAATTGTCCTGCGCGCATTTTCTGTTTTGCTTTCAGCCGCTTTTTTGACGGTCGGCTGCGGTATTCTATATGTCCGAGGGCTGCTCAGCCGAATCGACCGCACGGAGTTTACCGGGTATTCCAGCTTTTCCTATGTGGACAATCTCCCGGTTTATTCGGACGATGAATGGGCTGTTTCCGAGGGCGAAAGCGGCATGACGGTGGAACAGAACGAGCAGAATGTGGACGCGGCGCACGGCGGCTACAACGAAGCGCAGCAGATCGGCGTTTTGAACGATGCCGACGTTCAGAACATATTGCTGATCGGGACCGACCGCGGAGGGATCGGCGATACGACGATGATCGTTTCCATTAACCACCGGACGAAAAAAATCCACCTGACGTCGCTGATGCGCGCCATGTATGTCAAAATTCCGGATCATCAGTGGTTTATGTTCAATCACGCTTATGCCTGGGGAGGCCCCAAGCTTGTTCTGCGGACGATCGAAGACAACTTCCGGGTTCATGTGGATGATTATGTGGTTGTAAATTTTAACAACTTCCCCAAGGTGGTCGAGCTTATGGGAGGAATTGATCTCACGCTGACCAAGTCCGAAGCGGCATATCTGACAAACGACAGGGAAACTCCCGGCAGCTTTCAGGCGGGTAAGGCGCACCTGAACGGCAGGCAGACGCTTTCATACGTCAGAATGCGCAAGAGCAGCAACGGCGACAGCGATTTCAACAGGACAAACCGGCAGCGAAACGTGATCCAGGCGCTGATCGGCAGAGCGACCTCGATGGGAATGGGACAGCTCAACCAGTTGGCGATGAATCTGATGCCGATGATCAATACCAGTCTTTCCGACGGAGAAATTCTCTCGCTTGCCGCGGGAGCGCCTTCTCTGATCCAATATCCGATCTCACAAAAAATGATCCCGGTAGAAAACGATACGACCGGCGGCGCAGCGGCCACATATTACGGCAGAATGTTTGTGCGCTACCCAAACACGAACTTTAACGTGGAGGTCTATCAGGTCAATTTCAAAAAAAATGTTCAGGCGCTGCAGGAGTTTATTTTAAGCTGACGCAAAGCGCCGTTTGCAGCTGTTTTTCCGCGGAAAGACGGCTGCTTTTTTCGTTTGTGTCCTGCGCAAAGAAAAGTTGACGAACCGTGTGAAGTATTTTATAATTTAGTTATCTTCTTTATCTGAATTGCAATTTTTCGCCGGGGTTTGGCATACGGCTCCGGAGGAAAAAGCACCTTTGCAGGGTGTTTTTTCGCAGAAAGGAACGGGTCACGATTGCTATGAAACAGAAAAGGTGCCTGTTTGCGCTGTTTTTAATATTTGTACTGGCGGCAATTCTGGCGGGCTGCTCCTCGCCGCTGGAAACGGAGTTCTCCGTTGACCGGGGGTTTTCCGGCCGGCGCGTAATGACCTGCTCGTTTACACAGCGCCAGCTTGACGCGACGGGGCTGACGCTTTCGCAACTGCTGCAGCAAAGCTGTCCGGACGAGCTTACCTGGTCGGCAGAAAACACAGAAAACGGAGAACGCTGCACGCTGGTGTTGGAGTTTTCGTCCCGGCAGGAATATCTGCAAAAGGTCACTGCGCTGCTGAACGCCGGGCCTCACCGCGACCCGGAATATCGGCGGGAGCCGTTTGTTCTTTACTCCACGCCGGATACGGTTCTGACCAGCGGCTGCCGGCTGCGAGAAGATTTCACGAGCGCCGATCTGCTGGAGTGGCTGATCGATGCCTTTGACGACGCGGCCGGTCGGCCGACCGGAATCGTTTTTGAATTTACCCGCAACGAAGTAATAACGGACGGCGGCCAACCGGTTTCCGTTTCAAAATGGATCGATTTGAACTCCTTGAATGCCGAAACGGTCAGCCGGATCGAAATGGAGACCCGGCAAAGCGAGGACAGCGATCGTTTCTCCCGTGTGATCCGCATTGTTTTTCCGGAGCGTACTGTGAACGCGCTGGGTACTGCTTTGACCGATTTTTTGCGCGGCAGCTTACCGGAGGGCGCAAAAGCCGTCTGGACGGAGGATAATGGCGAAAAGGTTTACACCGTCGTGTTTTCTGCGGCGGAGCTCGACGCGCTGCAGACCGCAACACAAACCTTTTTCCGTTCAAATCAGGCAAACCTGCAGCAGATACAGCTGAACGAGGCATCCACCCCAACGGTTGACGAACGCGCCGTAGAGGAATCCATCGATCTGTCCGGCTTTTTTTCGGAAGGAGAAAGCACCGATGTTTTTTATTCCTTTACGGTAAACGAGCATACTCAATTGCTGCAGGGCAGCGTTTACGGTACCGGCGAATGGGTAAAAAGCGATAAAATTAAAGATCACCGCGTCTTTACCTATGAAGGAAACAAGGATGTGGTGAGGCTGCGTCTTGTAATTTCGGAAACGCACCTGATCGATTCTGTCGGTGTTTCCATGCAGCAGAACGACGACGGAACCTTTACCCGGGAGCTGGCGTTTCGGTTCGACCCCGAGAAAAGCCATAACGGCGCGGCGTATTGCGAACGCTATTTTAACCGGATCAATTCCACGGCGGCTGCCGCGGCTGTTTCCCGGGACGGCGGTCAGGAGGTCTGCACGCTTTCCATGCGGGGGACGGCGGTTCAGCTGACGGAGATCAGCTCCAGACTGTTCGGCGAAAAAAATGTGATCTCCTTTGCGGAAACGCAATCCACATTTTCGCTGAAAAATTACCTGCTGTTTCGGGACGACATAGCGCTCTCGCAGATTTTGGGCGATACGAACAGCCCCACGCCGCTCGATTATACGCTGATGCTGAACGAGGAAGAGGCCAAACGATTTCTCTCGTTGGAATATTCGGAATACGGACGTCAGCGAAAGCTGAAGGATCCCGACAGGACCGGGGTATTTTCATTTTCGGTAGGAGCCGCAGAAACCAACGTCGCTTACGACGGTTCATCCTATAACGTCGGCGGAGTGATCGTGCTGATCCTCCTTTCCCTGCTGGTGGTTTTGCTGCTGGTCGGTGTATTTCTTTTGCTGCTCCGCACAGGGAGGGATCCGTGGTTCGACGATCCGGAGCATTGCGCTTGCGCCAGGGAGGAAGCGAGAGTCCACCGCGAGAATGTTTTCCGCCGCCGCGAAGAACGCCGCAACCGTCCGTAATTTTTGGAAGGACCGGCGGAGCTCCGTTTGCGCGGAAAAAAGCATAAAAACCGACCGCAATACCGGCAGAAAACCGGTTTGCGGTCGTTTTTTACAGTTGCTTTTATTTAACGGCGCGTTTTAACGCGGGGCGTGCTTTTTTTGTGCCGCAGCAAGCAATTGAGCGTACTGCTCCCGCACCTCCGGCGGAGAAACAATTTCGCAGTCGGCGCCCAGCCCGAACAGCCACCCAAAAAATTGGGGACTGACCTGCACCGTAACAGTGCTTTCGAACATACCGTTGTCCTGCGGAACGACCGGCACGTCCTTACCGAACCAGTCGATCATGACGCCAACCAGAGATTCCGGCATCCGAAGCCGGACGGTGCGCTCCTGACCGCTGTACATGCCGAATAGCTTTTTGGAATAGATGCCCATGTCAAAGCGCTCGAATTCCGCCTGACCTACGCGCGGGGAACGGCTCAGCTGAATGCCGTTCATTTTATCCACGCGGAAATGCTTGATTTTCCGTGCGTCTGCGTCAAAGGCGATCATGTAGTAATTTTCATCATTCCAGGCAAGCGCATAGGGGCTGGCCTGATACCTGCAGCCGTCGTGGCGAAACTGCTTCTTTTTTTCCACGGTATATTCGAAATACCGGAACGAGATCTGTACGCCGGTGTTGATCGCGGCATTAATTTCGTCCACGTTGTAAAGAATGCTTTCGTTCATGGTTTTAATGCGGTTTGCAACGTAGACCTGATGCTGCAGCAGCTGCGCTGCGTATGAGCTGGCAAGCGTTTCAAGCTTCCGAATCAGCTGCATGCTCTTTTTTGTGGTAATAAATTTAGAAGCCTGCACCGCGTCCACCAGCAATTTCAGTTCGGCAAGCTCGAATTCGCGTTGTCCGACAAAATAGCCGCCGCTGCGCCCCTTGCGGCACTGAATATCAATACCGCTTTGCCGCAGCATTTCCAGATCGTCATAAATGGCCTTACGCTCCGCCTCAACACCGCAGGCGGCCAGCTGCTCCACCAGCTGCTCTGCGCTCAAAGGGTGCAGCTCATCCGTTTTGCGAAGGAGAATTTCCCGCAGACAGAGAAGTTTCATTTTCTGGTTTCCGCTCTTAGCCATGGCAGGCGCCTCACTTTCTTCAAATCCGACTGAAAAATGTGGGAAATGGGAGAACCGGTTGCCTTGTTCTTTTATTCTATCGCGTTTGTGAGGATATTGCAATACAAACCGCGTTGAGCGGTTTCAGGACCGGGTTTTTAAGGTTTTGTCTGTTCGGCTGCTGTGCGCGGTGTTCGATTGCAGCAGTCGTTTATTGCGTGTTCTTTCGGCTTTCATCCCTCCAGTTTTTAACGTAGAGGACGGTCGCGCAGAGCGGAAAGATAATAGCGGAGGTCAGGCCGATTTTCATAGACAGCTGTTCCGTGGTCAGCGAGAGAACGGAGGATAAGCTCCGAATACGTTCACCTGTCAAAGCTCAATCCGCAATGCTTCC
>JAHZES010000070.1:0-4106 GCA_019421725.1 Clostridiales bacterium
GGGGTAACGATAACGTCGGTCGTCACACTGCCGATGCATAAAACTTTTTTTGCCTGACTCATATCCACTGCCATGTGTCATCCTCCTGATTCGGCGTTATTCCGTTTACAACGCCGTTTTTTCATAAACCGCAGCCATAAAGCGGTCCAAAAGAAAAGAATAGAATAAATAATAGTGTAATACGGTTGCGAATTAAAGTCAAGATATGCTTTTTGCGTGCCGCGTCCGCCTCGGCCGGGCGCAAAATTTTATTTTCTTGACAAAACGGCAAAATTCAGCGTATGATTACACAATATAAGGCAAGTCGCCGCAAATCAATTTACCGTTATCGGTCTGCAGTACAACGAAAGGGCGTGGAGCAACCATGGACAAACAACAGGCATCAGGAGAACAGCGGCAGTTCTATCGCATGACGCAGACACCCGTACCGCGGCTGATCTCTTCTTTGGCCTTTCCGACCATCGTCAGCATGATGGTGACCTCCATTTATAACATGGCAGACACCTACTTTGTTTCCCAACTGGGTACAAGCGCATCCGGCGCTGTCGGCATTGTCTTTTCGCTGATGGCGGTAATTCAGGCAATCGGGTTTACACTGGGAATGGGCTCCGGCAGCCAGATCTCCAGGCTGCTGGGGCAGCAGCGCAGCAAAGAGGCCACCGAAATTGCCAGCAGCGGCTTTTTTTCCGCCATTCTGCTCGGTCTTCTTCTGACCGTTTTCGGCAGCCTGCTGATCGACGACCTGATGCGCCTGCTCGGCGCTACGACGACCATTCTGCCCTACGCCCGGGATTACGCGCGGTATATTCTCTTCGGCGCACCGGTTATGGCTGCCTCATTTGTACTCAACAACATTCTCCGGGCGGAAGGCCGCGCCCGGCTTTCGATGATCGGCATTGCCGCAGGCGGTGTATTGAACATTGCTCTTGACCCGCTGTTCGTGTTTGTCTTTGGGCTCGGAATTGCCGGAGCCGCTATTGCCACATTGATCAGCCAATGCGTCAGCTGCGGTATTCTGCTTTCCTGCTTTCTGCGCGGCAAAAGCACGACCCGGCTTTCTTTTCTCTGCCTTTCCCGCCGTCCTTCCGTCTATCTCGGCATTTTGAAAACAGGGCTTCCGTCGTTTTGCCGTCAGGGACTCGCCAGCATCTCGACTGTTGCGCTGAACCGAAACGCCGCCGTTTACGGTGATGCTGCCGTTTCCGCAATGTCGATCGTAGGAAAACTCTTCATGCTGATCTTTTCGGCACTGCTCGGATTCGGTCAGGGGTTTCAGCCGGTAGTAGGCTACAATTACGGCGCAAAAAAGTTTGTCCGTGTACGTAAGGCCTGTTCTTTTACGCTGAAGGTCGGTACCGTTCTGATGTCCGTGTTTGCCTCTGCGTGCTTTTTTGCCGCGCCGTATCTGCTTCGCCTGTTCATCGACGACGCTGCTGTAATAGAAATCGGCACATCTGCTTTGCGGGCGCAATGCCTTGCGATGCCTCTGCTGCCGTTGGGTGTTGTGTGCAACATGACGTTCCAGACCATTGGAAAATCGTGGACAGCCACCTTTCTTTCTGCCGCACGGCAGGGCATCTTCTTCCTGCCGCTGATTTACCTGCTTCCCGCGCTCTTTGGGCTTGGCGGGATCCAAATTACACAGCCCTGCGCCGATATTCTGACTTTTCTTTGCTGCATCCCTTTTGCCGCGGTATTTCTGCATCGCCTGCCCAAAACGGATGAAGCCTGACACCGGGCTGCTTTTTCCGAATCAAAAAGGACTTCTGTCAAAACGCCAGAAGTCCTTTTTTCAGTTCACTCCGGTTTCAAAATCCGGGCGCCCGCACGGCACGATTCCGAGCATTCTCATCAGCTCCGGCAGCAGCGGTTCAAACCGAACGCCGAACCTCGGGTCAGTTCCGGCCCTTCTTGTGGCGCGGATCGCACGCGAAACAAAACCCGCCGCAGTTTCCGCCGCGGTCTGCGGGGACTCTCCCCGCAGCAACGCGGCCAGCATCACTGCCGCAAAAAGATCCCCTGTACCGTGAAAGCTGCCTTCTACGGAATCCGCCAGCGCATAGCCGATCCTGTTTTGATCGCGGTCATAAACGGCGGCGCCGATCCTTCCTCCGCGGCAGATCCCCGTTAGCACCGTCAATCGCGGCCCAAGCCCGCCTAACCGACGCAGCAGCTGCTCTGTCTGTTCTTCGGTCGGCCTCAGCACCGGCTCCTCGCCGAGCAGCAGCGCCGCTTCCGTCAGATTCGGCACAATAACGTCCGCACACTCGACCAGCCCTCTCATTTTTTCCGCCATCTCGGCCGAATAGCAGCTATACAGCCGACCGTTGTCTCCCATCACCGGATCAACAAAGCGCAGGGTATCCTTGTCCGAAAGCATGGAGAAGATATTTCGAACAATATCGATCTGCTGAACGGAACCAAGAAACCCCGAATAAATCGCGTCAAAATGGAGCTTCAAGCGCTGCCACTGCTCTGCCGCGGGCAAAAGCTGCCCGGTAAGGTCACAAAAAGTGCGGTCCGGAAATCCGTTGTGCGAAGAAAGCACCGCCGTGGGCAGCGGACAAGCCTCCATTCCGGCTGCCGCCAGCACCGGCAGAATCATCGTCAGCGAGCACCGCCCAAATCCCGAAAGATCGTTAATTGCGGCGATGCGCGGCTGTATCATTTGTTGGTCTGTTTGCATGAGAAAACGATTCCTTTCCAAACGGTCCGGTTTCTTTGCTGCAGATTCATCCCTTATAAATTTTCTGTTTCCCGCAGCACCCGGATCCGCAGCTTTTCCTGTTCCGCACCGCAATGAGGCGCCATCCGCTGGTCATAAACACGCCCGATTTCCTGCAGCAATTCCTCCTGCCGCTCAGCGCCCGGCAGCAGCACCATTTCGCCGCCTGCGCAGGAGATCAGCTCGCCACCTGCGTTTTTCGCCATTCTGGCGCAAATTTCCCCAAAAGCGAGCACCTCTCTCGACTGCGCTCTCCGCTCAGCTGCTCCGGCGTAACGGTCGCAAAGAGCCGGAGCCGAAAACGAAAAAAGCGCCAAAGCCGCAGCAGGAACCGCAAACTGTTCTAACGCGCTCCGCAGCAAAGCGCACCGGCGCTCCGTCATTGGACATCTGGAAAACGGCTGCACCGGCGTTGCAGACACATACGTCCGGAGCAAAGAAAACGGCGCACAGATCTGCTTTGCTTTGTGCGCCAAAGCCGAATCGCATGTCAGAAGCATCCGGCTCCCGAAAAAAGCGGGAGAATCATTTTGCAGCTGTACGGTGTCCACATACGGAGCCAGAAAGCTGCGCATCGGAACGCCCGCCCGGCGCAGCGCCGCAGCTGCCTGCTGCATCTGGCGGGCGCTTTCGCGAACAGTGCCGGCAACCGGGCCGGGCGAATTGGAAAGTCGCGTCAGCTCCGCAGCGGAAACCCCGCACAGAAGGACGTATTGCATCCCGGCTTCTCCTTTCGGCAAAAATCTATTTCTTGCTGCGGCAAGGCTGCGCCTCTACCGCATCGGCAGCCTGATCCAGCCAATCGCCCACAAACTGTTCGATCAGACCCGCATCACAAAGCTTTGCAAACTCCGGATTGATCGGCAGTCGACCAATCACCTTCAGTCCGTATTCCGCAGCGGTGGCGTCCACATGGCTTTCCCCGAAAACAGAAATCTTTCTGCCGCAGTCCGGACATTCCGCATAGCTCATATTCTCCACGATACCAACGATCGGAATGTTCATCAGGTTGGCCATCTTGACCGCTTTAGCCACAATCACCGAAACCAGCTCCTGCGGGGAAGTCACAATAATGATCCCGTCCACAGGCAGCGACTGAAACACCGTCAGTGGAACATCGCCCGTTCCGGGAGGCATATCTACAAACATATAATCCACATCGTTCCAGATAACGTCGCTCCAGAACTGCTTGACTGTTCCGGCAATAACCGGGCCGCGCCAGACGACCGGGTCGGTTGCATCCGGCAGCAGCAGGTTGACCGACATGGTTTCAATCCCCGTTTTTGTCTTCACCGGAAGAATCCCCCTGTCGTTTCCCATGGCATTTTCGTGCAGCCCAAACATGGTTGGAATCGACGGCCCGGTAATATCGGCGTCCAAA